>CANKKB010000057.1 GCA_947482555.1 Burkholderiaceae bacterium
GATATTCCCATTGGTCACAAAATTGCTTTACAGGATTTAAAGACTGGCGACACCATCATTAAGTATGGGGTTGATATTGGTAAGGTAGTTGCGCCGATTAAAAAAGGCGAGCATACCCATGTTCAAAATGTGAAGACCAAGCGCTGGTAATAATTCTAAGTGTGATCAGAGTAAAAGAAAGAGATAAAAAATGATTAATTTAAAAGATGCAACTTTTATGGGCTATCGCCGTGAAAATGGCCGTATGGGTATTCGTAATCACGTCATCATCCTGCCATTAGATGACTTATCGAATGCTGCTTGTGAAGCCGTGGCTAATAACATTAAAGGCACTATTGCCATTCCTCACCCTTATGGTCGCTTGCAGTTTGGCGCCGATCTAGAATTACATTTCCGCACCCTCATTGGTGCTGGCTGTAACCCTAACGTAGCTGGAGTCGTGGTGATTGGTATTGAGCCTCAGTGGACTGGAAAAGTAGTTGAGGGAATTAAAAAATCGGGCAAACCAGTTGAAGGGTTTTGGATCGAGCGTAATGGCGATACCGCTACCATTGCTAGTGCGAGTAAAGCCGCCTACGCGATGATGAAGCATGCCTCGAAGCAACAGCGCGTTTCAGCGCCGCTTTCAGAGTTATGGGTTTCGACTAAATGTGGCGAATCGGATACCACCTCAGGTTGTGCTTCAAACCCAGCCGTTGGTAATGCTTTTGATAAATTATATGAAATTGGCTCAACACTAGTATTTGGTGAGACTACCGAATTAACTGGTGGCGAACACTTGGTTGAGGCACGTTGCCGCACACCAGAAGTTAAAAAACAATTTCGTGCTATGTTTGATCGCTATCAAGATGTCATTGAACGCAATAAAACCAGCGACTTATCAGATTCACAGCCAACCAAAGGAAATATTGCTGGCGGCTTAACGACGATTGAAGAAAAAGCCTTAGGTAACATTCAGAAAATCGGTAAGAAATGCATTGTTGATGGCGTCTTGGATAAGGCTGAAGTTCCAGCTATGAAGGGTTTGCATTTTATGGACTCCTCTTCAGCAGCCGCCGAAATGGTGACTTTGTGTGCAGCCTCTGGTTTTGCAGCGCACTTGTTTCCGACAGGCCAAGGGAATGTGATTGGCAACCCAATTTTGCCAGTGATTAAACTTTGCGCTAATCCGATGACAGTTCGTACGATGTCCGAGCATATTGACGTAGATGTGTCGGGTATTTTGCGCCGTGAAGAAACTTTAGATTCAGCCGGCGACAAATTATTAGACGCCCTCATGAGAACTGCCAATGGCGAATTAACTGCGGCTGAAATTTTAGGTCACCGCGAATTTGTAATGACGCGTTTGTATGAGTCTGCTTAAGTAGTAAGAGTATGAAATCCCTGACCGCCTATCAAGAGGTGAAGCAAAAAATCACCGCTGATTTGGTCAGGGGTCGCTTTCCAATTGGCCAAGCTTTACCGGCTGAAAAAGATTTATCACATGAGTTCAATGTTTCGATTGGTACTTTGCGTAAGGCCGTCGATGAGCTGGTGGCCGAAGGAATTGTGATCAGGCGCCAAGGTAAAGGTACCTTTCAAGCAGAGCACGACTCAAAACGCCAAATGTATTACTTCTTTCATGTTGTTAAGCATGATGTCGATAAAAAAATTACGCCACAAGTTGAGTTGACTTCATTAAGTAGCGCTCTAGCGAATCGTGAGGAGGCCTTTAAGCTTGATATTAAAGAGGGTACTCCTGTTTGGCGTATCGTTAATCGGCTTTATCTAGACAAACAATGCGTCATGATTGATCAAATTACTTTAGAAAAAAAACGCTTTAAAAATTTAACGCGTAGTAATTTTGAAAACCGGCAAGGGAGTATTTATCAGTTATATCAAGTGAAGTATGGCCAATCTGTAGCGCGAACGCGCGAGCGCCTGAGGGCTGGTTTAGCCGGCAAACAATTTTCCAGTTGGCTAGACTTACAACCCCAATCACCTGTAATAACAATTCGACGGATTGCTTTTAATCTTCAAGATGAGCCGATTGAGTGGCGTGTTTCAACCCTAAATACGGCTCAGCATGAATACTTTAATGAGCTAGTAGTTTGAGGTTTGCCGACTAGCTTGTCCGCCTAACTCTTGAGCCCAATTATGAATTGCACTAACGACTAGCGTAGCTGAAGGGGGGGCACTACTTTTGCTAGTGCTAAGCTCCCAGCTTAAGCGCCTTTTAAATGCGCTACGCATTTCTTCGCCGACCCCGCAACCCCATACCTGAATATCAGTGTGTTTAGTCCACTCTAAGACATGAAGTAAGTGATCCAGTAAAAATGCCTCACCATTTGCTTGAAGTGTGGCCCGATCCATTGGACAGCCATCCGACAGCAGAATAATTTTTTTATCATGTACATCTTGATTAGTTTGAGTCATTCGCTGGGCCGACCAGAGTAATGCTTCGCCATCTAAGCTCTCACGGTAGAGATCGGGTTTTAGTAATGCTGCCATACCTAAGCGGGCTCTACGCCAACTGGTTTGATGATCTTTAAATATCCAATGGGCCCGCTCATTGAGACGCCCCGGGTTGTCGCTACTTCCCGCCTTTTGCCATTCTTTAAAAGGTCTACCACCTTGCCATGCAAGCGTGCTATAGCCTAAGACTTCCGTTGTAACACCAGCACCCTCTAAAATGCGCACCATCACATCAACAAAGCTAGCCAGCTCGAGGCGATGCTCTTTCATCGAGCCTGAACAATCTAATAAAAAAGTAATTTGGGTTCGAGCTAGTGGCTTAGTGATCCGCTTTTTTTGAATTGCTTGCTGATGCGGTGAGGTGATGAGTCGATTGAGATAGCGACGATCTAGTAGGCCTTCACTTTCTGTGTTTTGCCATTGGCTTAGATGGGGCTTAGCTAGTAGCTTGGTATAAAGCCGAATGAATTTCCCCCATGGAATTTGCCAATCGTAAATGCATTGATCGATTTCGCTGCGAAAATTTTGTAATTGCGCTGCTCTTATCGTCGTCTGCGCTTTTATTTCCAGGTCATAGCTCGCATTAAAAATAGGATATCGACTCAGCGCTGCCGTATTCTCAAACTGCTGTGCTTGGCGACTGGCTGAGTTGCGCGGTTTTTTTGGTACGCCAATTGGGGGTTGATGCGGAGGAATCCAATCAATTAATAGGCCCGGTGAATTAATCTGCTTGCGTTTAGAGCGCAAACTGGGTTGACTTTGATACTCGGCATGCACTAGCTCACTTACCAATTGAATGAGTAGTAAGGCTTGCTGTGCATATTCTTCTTGTTGAGTTTGCCAGCGTTTGAGTTGTTGAAGAATTGGCCCTGTTTCACTTGCAAGCCCAGCGCGCGTTGCTTCAACAGTATCTTGCATGGGTTGTGGCAGTTCTTGATTATTGAGGCGCATCCAAGTCATACAAAAAATAGCTAAGAGGAGTAAACCGATGCTACTTTCAACTTGACCTGCGGCCATAAATTGGGAGAGCCAAGCGATAAATTGTTGCCGCAGATTTTTTTTACTACCAATTAACGCTGGCGGGCAAATACTTTCGACTCGAATTTGCTCTAGTACTTCAAAAATAAAAGACCCCAATTGGTCTTGTGGACTCAGTTTTTGGTGTAGGGCTTGATCAGAATAGCGAATACGAACAGCCAGACCATCGAGCATTGCTCGAGGCTCAAACCAGGCTTGCTCGCGGTTAGCTAAGTGAAGATGGGGCGCAAGTTGCTCATAAGACCGAGTGGCTTGATGTAGTTGCCAATCACGAATTGCTAAAGTGAAGTCACCCGACAATGAACGTAAGACGGCGCCATACTGTTCTTGGAGCTGAAAATCATGATGGGATTGGTTTTGCACAGCGCCTACTAGAGGATTGAATACAGCTTTAAAAAGGGCAAATTAGCCATTGAGTTCTATATCAAAACAACGTTGGTAAAACTCAGCAACTAAAGCTTGTTCTTCAGCTTCGCATTTATTTAAAAAAGCTAAACGAAAGGCGAGCGCTAAATTGTTAAAGATACGCCAGTTTTCTGCCCAAGTAATTAACGTGCGCGTTGACATCAGCGTTGATAAATCACCCGCAGCAAATCCTTGACGCGTTAAATTAGCAAGCTCCACCATCGATTGAACTAAATTAGTTGAAGAGTCGACGCCAATTTCAGGTACCCGTGCTAATACAATCTCGATTTCTTGGGCCGGTGACAGATAGTTAAGCGCCGCCACAATATCCCAGCGGTCCATTTGCCCATGGTTAAGCAATTGCGTGCCTTGATATAAACCATTCCAATTACCTAGCCCAACCGTATTGCTCGTTGCAAAAATACGAAATGCAGCATGGGGCTCAATCACGCGATTTTGATCTAATAAAGTCAGTCGACCTTCGCGCTCAAGCATGCGCTGAATCACAAACATGACGTCCGGTTGCCCCGCATCATACTCATCCAACACCAAGGCGATAGGGCGTTGCAAGGACCAAGGAATGAGGCCCTCTTGAAACTCAGTCACTTGTTTACCGTCGCGGAGAATAATCGTATCTTTGCCAATTAAATCCATGCGGTTAATTTGGCCATCGAGATTTATTCGTAGACAGGGCCAATTCAGACGCGCAGCAATTTGTTCGATGTGAGTGGATTTCCCTGTACCATGCATGCCCTGCAATAAAACCCGTCGATTAAATGCAAAACCTGCCAATACGGCGAGGGTGACATCCGCATTGAGGCAGTAGGCTGGATCAATAGCAGGCACGAATTCACTTCGCTGGCTAAAGGCAGGCACCGTAAAATTAGCTGCAAATGCACATTCTGGAAAGGCCTCTTTGATGGCTATTTGCCGATCGGGTTGCAGTTGACTTAAATCCGCTAAAACAGTGGGGCTGGGCATGCTTCTTTCTCCAAAAGGCAGGAATTCAATCGATTTAAATATCTGCCTGAATATATTCCATATAATGGTTTATCAGCTTGACTTAAGCTAAAATCCTTGATTATTATCAAAATTATAGAACAAATTGTTCCATTTAATCGAATAGGAAAACGACCCCATGTCTAAAACTACCCCTAACTTAAGTAATGGCCCCCACAAAATGACGCCCTCAGAAGCCTTTGTCGAGACCATGGCAGCTAATGATGTCAAGGACATTTTCGGCATCATGGGGTCTGCTTTTATGGATGCGATGGATATCTTTGCTCCTGCTGGCATTCGTTTAATTCCTGTGGTCCATGAGCAGGGTGCTGCACATATGGCAGATGGTTATGCGCGGGTAAGCGGCAGACATGGCGTGGTTATTGGCCAAAACGGCCCAGGAATTAGTAACTGCGTTACGGCAATCGCTGCGGCCTATTGGGCACATAGCCCAGTAGTGATTATTACCCCCGAGACGGGCACGATGGGTATGGGTTTAGGGGGTTTTCAAGAAGCCAATCAATTACCGATGTTTGAAGAATTTACGAAATATCAGGGCCATGTTAATAATCCTAAACGGATGGCTGAATTTACCGGCCGCTGCTTTGATCGGGCGATGTCTGAAATGGGTCCAACACAACTCAATATTCCCCGGGATTATTTTTATGGAGAAATTGAAGTCGAGATTCCCCAACCCAATCGCTTAGATCGCGGACCAGGGGGAGAGACCAGCTTAGATGCTGCTGCTGAACTCTTGGCAAATGCAAAATTTCCGGTCATTATTTCGGGCGGCGGCGTAGTGATGGCAGATGGGGTTGAGGAATGCAAAGCCTTGGCTGAGCGTCTTGGTGCGCCGGTTGTGAATAGCTATTTACACAATGACTCTTTTCCCGCGAGTCATCCGCTGTGGTGTGGTCCTTTGGGATACCAAGGCTCTAAAGCAGCGATGAAATTAATTTCTCAGGCTGATGTGGTCGTGGCTTTAGGCTCACGCTTGGGCCCCTTTGGTACTTTGCCTCAGCATGGCATGGATTACTGGCCAAAAAATGCCAAGATTATTCAGATTGATGCAGACAATAAGATGTTGGGTTTAGTGAAGAAAATTTCCGTTGGCATTTGTGGTGATGCCAAAGCAGCTGCAGTTGCGTTAACTAAGCGTTTAGAAAAGAAAACCTTAGTTTCTGATGCTAACAAAGCCGAACGGGCAAAAATAATTGCCTCAGAAAAAGCTGCATGGGAAAAGGAATTAGATGCTTGGACCCATGAAAAAGATGCCTTTAGTCTTGACATGATTGAAGAGCAGAAAAAAGAAAAGACTCCCACTGGTGGAGAATATTTACATCCACGTGAGGTGCTGCGTGAATTAGAGAAATCGATGCCTGCGGACGTTATGGTTTCAACCGATATTGGGAATATTAATTCTGTTGCCAATAGCTATTTACGCTTTGAAAAGCCACGTAGTTTTTTTGCGCCAATGAGTTTTGGTAATTGTGGTTATGCTCTGCCAACCATTATGGGCGCCAAAACCGCCGCTCCTAATCGCCCCGCAATTGCTTATGCTGGAGATGGCGCCTGGGCGATGAGTATGGTTGAAATATTAACTGCCGTGCGTCATAACATTCCAGTTACAGCAATCGTCTTTCATAACCGTCAGTGGGGCGCCGAGAAGAAAAACCAAGTCGATTTCTATAACCGCCGTTTTATTGCTGGTGAATTAGATAGCCCAAGTTTTGCCGGAATCGCCAAATCAATGGGTGCCGAAGGTATTGTGGTCGATCGCTTAGATCAAGTAGGGCCAGCATTAAAGCAGGCGATTGAGATGCAAATGAAAGAGGGTAAAACTTGCGTGATTGAAATTATGTGCACGCGCGAATTGGGTGACCCATTCCGTCGAGATGCGCTATCAAAACCGGTCCGTTTATTGGAAAAATACCAAGATTACGTGTAATTTTAGCGGTACCGATGCAGGCCTAGCCCTTAAAGGCTAAGCTTTCTAGGGAGTTACCGCTTAGGGGTATTCCCTAGAGTTAATAACCCTAGCAAGTGATACGATATTTACTGTTTCTAGCCGCTATAAATTAAATAAAGGAGTTTCAATTGAATAAAGCAGAATTAGTCGAAAAAATTGCCGCCGATGCTGAGCTTTCAAAAGCATCTGCCGACCGCGTTTTAAGTTCGGTAATCGACAACATTATTAAAGCCGTTACCAAAGGTGGCGTTGTACAGCTGATTGGTTTTGGTACTTTTAAATCGGGCAAAAGAGCGGCTAGACTAGGTCGTAATCCTGCTACTGGCGCAGAAATTAAGATTCCTGCAGCAAAGACTGCAAAATTTTCAGCAGGCAAAGCTTTTAAAGACGCAGTGAATAAACGCAAGTAAATAAATTTTT
Source organism: Burkholderiaceae bacterium (assembly GCA_947482555.1). Classification (GTDB taxonomy): domain Bacteria; phylum Pseudomonadota; class Gammaproteobacteria; order Burkholderiales; family Burkholderiaceae; genus Polynucleobacter. Next base: position 7,286 of record CANKKB010000057.1, read on the forward strand.
CAATAAAAAAACCGCCATTATGTGGCGGTTTTTTTTGACTTCATTTTTGCGATAATTTTAATTATTGCTTATGAAACCCGTTGATAGTATAAATTTTGTGGATGATTAGCCTCGGCAAAAAACATCCAGCGCTCCGCAATTAAACCGCTACAGTGAATCATAAAAGCGGCGATGATCCAGCCATAGCTTTGTGCAGAAATGGCATAAGCTAAGGCAATCATCGGGATAAAGTAGGCGTTAAAGAAAATAATTTTGCGTAAATTGCTAATGACTAAATTACTTTGCTGATGAAAAAATTCTCGGGTATTAAAGCTTCCGCCCATTAAGCCCATAGAAGTTTGGCGAAGTTGGGGATTTTTAATTCCGGTAGCAGAATTTAAATTCGAGATGGGCTTAAGCCGTTGATTCCGTCGCCAAATCCACAACTTAATATTCAGACAGATAAAGAGCAGAATAAAACCAAAGCCAGCAAGTAGTGAGGGCTCAAATACAGGCAGTGTCGTAGGCCAGATAGCAATTAAGCTAGCAAATAAGAGCCAGCCCGATGTGAGGCCGAGCGCCATAAAATTAACCAAGGTAAGAGGGTTTGCCCACTCTTGAATAAAGCGAATGCATTGATAAATTTGTGCGGTACATACCCACAAGGCAATTGCCAAAATAATTAGTGCAAGCCATAACCAAGTTGACTGTTGCTGGTTAAGAGCGAAGAGCCAGGCAACGCCTGTAATTGCAATAAAGAGTGGCAAGACTAGCACTTCTCGGGAAAGCCAAGAGGTGCGCCACATGAGCATGGCTCGCCAAGCGCGTTCGGGATGCCCTAAATGAAAAAAGGATGCGAGTAAGCTGATTACCAATAGTGCTAGGGCGACTGGCAATGCTAACCAAGCCAGAAATTCACCAGGTAGCAAAGATGAACGAAAATTCAGCAGCGCAATGGAAATAATTAAACCTTGCGCCATGCCGGCCAGGGTAGTAAAAAATATCAAGGAAAAATTAGGTTGCATTAGTTTTCATCCATCACAGCTTGAATGGTGTCCATGATTGAACGGGGTAAATATTGATTGGCTGGTCGGGTTTCCCATTCAGGCATCAGCGAATAACCACCGCGTTCTTTAATGGCGATACTAGCTTCTGATAAAGGATCATGAACGTCACCAAAAATGCGCGCACTAGTTGGGCAGGCCAAGACACAGGCCGGCTTGCGCTCACTCTCGGGTAAAGTTTCACTATAAATACGATCAACGCATAAAGTACATTTAGTCATCACTTGACGCTCTTCATCTAACTCACGGGCACCATAAGGGCAGGCCCAAGCGCAATATTTGCAACCAATGCATTTATCGTAGTCGACCAGCACAATACCGTCTTCAGCGCGTTTGTAGCTAGCCCCAGTAGGGCACACTGGCACGCAAGGCGGATCCTCACAATGTAAACAGGATTTTGGAAAGTGGACTGTTTCCATTTTGGGAAATGAACCCGCTTCATAGGTTTGTACGCGATTAAAAAAAGTGCCAGTGGGATTTTCGCCGTAAGCATGCAAATCAGTTAACGGGCCAGCAGATCCTTGGGTATTCCACTCTTTGCAAGAAGTGACGCAAGCATGACACCCCACGCATACATTTAAATCGATGACCAGGGCAAGTTGTTTATTGGTTTTCATTCAAACTCTCCTGCATTTTTAGCATTCTTACCTAAAGGCATTCCCGGTACCGTAAAGGCCTTCACTTGGGGCCAAGTTTCGGCAGGTTCGTTCGCATCGGCTAAGGCTAATTTGACGCGCACGTCATACCAGCCTGCTTGACCTGTAATAGGATCTGAATTACTTACGGTGAAGCCACCTAGCGCCAATTCCTCTGTAATCAGGTGGTTCAGTAGGAAACCTTTTTTCGATTCGTCGGCATTCGCAGCTAAGCTCCAAGCTGATTCTGCTTTGCCGATGGCATTCCAAGTCCACACTGTTCCTGGGTCAACGGCTTCCGAATGGCGCGCCATACATTTCACTTTGCCCCATTGCGACTCAATCCAAATCCAAGCCCCATCTGCGATACCTTGCTCAGTAGCCGTTTTAGTATTTACAAATAAATAGTTATGGCTGTGAATTTGCCTGAGCCAAGCATTTTGTGAATCCCAAGAGTGATACATCGCCATAGGTCGTTGGGTAATTGCATTCAAATTAAAGGTATTTAAATCGGTTACCTCTTCTTCAAGCGGGGGGTACCAAAATGGCAAAGGATCAAAATACTTTTCAATCCGTTTTTTGAGATGCTCTGGCGGAATTCGACCGGGGCGTTTGCCTTGTGCTGCTAAGCGAAA
>CANKKB010000058.1 GCA_947482555.1 Burkholderiaceae bacterium
CACAATACCGAATAGACCGTTCCAACCCCTATCTGTAACTGTTTAGAGATTTGTTTTATACCCACACCCTTCTCTCTTGATTTTCTGAGGATCAATAGACATCGTTGCTTCATCGTCAAAAGTGACTTGAGACCAATCTCCATATACAAGACTAGAGAAGAAAAGTGGTAGTAGGAGAAGGGGGTTTTCATTGAAAAACTAATTAGGTAGGTTTCTACTTTTAATTTTCTTATTAATACTCAATCCACAAATAATAGATGTAAGTGGGTATATTAATAGGTAAGAAAAAACTTTGTAATTCACCCAGTTTTCCTCAGACATTGTGAATACAATAAAAATATTTAATATTCCTAAGAATAAAAATACATACGAAAAGAAGTTATAGATAATTTTTACGTCTTCATCATCATTTGTTAATTTGTACCAATAAATTCTATTAAACTTTCCCCAGTTCCTTATAAATCTAAAAATAAAAAACAGAAAGACATATCCATACGTAAGAAAGAGTTGAATCTGTAATGAATCTCTTGTAACTAATTTACCTATGGTGTTGTTATATATAAGATGGAATAACATTACTAAGGTGAAAGTTAGTACCAATGTCTGTAAAAAAATTCTAATGGTTCTCACTTCATTTCTCCGCAGTTTTGAGACGTTAGTTTTTCTATGATAGTCTGATAATTATGAAATACATTAATAAATTCATATTCACCTTAATTCTTATTTCTACGAGTGTTCTTGGTCAGGAATCTAAGTCAATTCCAATCTGGGAAAAGTTTCCAACTCTACGTTGTAGAGGTATCCAGTATTTTGAATGTCATGATGATATTTGTGTCAAAAATCAATCCAAGATAAATTGGTTAATTAAATTTAATGAAAATAAAATTTTATTTAACCTTACATTTAAAACGTCCCCTAATTCATCAGTCCAAAAACAACCTTCAGAACGAAAGATACTATCGAGAGTATTTAAAAAATATGAGGTTTCAGATGTAAATGTAATTTTTCTTGATGATGGTCAGATAGTTAACTTTTACTACCCTACTGGTAATGGATATCTTTCTTCACTTACAAGTGTCTCTGATTCCTACGTAGATAAGGGTGTTCTTAAAACTGGTGTTACAACCTCCACCCATCAAATGATGTGTGAACCTACAAATTAATCTTATTCTTTAACTACAGCACCGAATACACCGTCCCCACTCCAATCTGTAACTGTTTAGAGATTTGTTTAATACCCATCCCCTTCTCCCTTAACAACTTCACCGCATTTTTCATTCCGTCATTCATCTTTGTTGGTCTACCTAATTTCTTTCCTTGACTGACCGCACGTTGTAGACCCGCAGTTACTCTCTCTGATATCAAACTTCTCTCCATCTCTGAGATACATCCAAAGATTCCGAAAATCATCCGACCTGATGAAGTAGATGTATCAATTGATTGTTGATTGAAATACAAGTCAATCTTGAGTTCATTGAGTTCATTCATCACTTCTACTAAATGAGTGACTGAACGACCCAATCTATCTACCGACCAGACTAGAACCATTTCAAACTTTCTCTGAACTCCATCTTTTAACATCTGATCCAGACCAGGACGATCCTGACGTCCCTTAGAACCCGATATACCGTTATCTGAGTAGATATGAGTGATTTGGTACCCACATCTGTCTGAATACTCTCTAAGGACCTGTATTTGGTTTTCTACGGTCTGTTTAGTGGTGGACACACGAACATAGATACAAACTCGTTTTGACATGATTTAACCCTTTCTGAACACGTTTTTGGAACGGTGGAGGGTACGAGGTACGGAGGAGGAGTCAAGATGTTCTTGTGTGAACAGATATAAAAAAACCCGTAGATATTGAATCTACGGGTTTCTTGAAGGATCTAGTAGAAAGTATCTAACTTGATACTTAGATACTTTTAATCTGAAACAGACTTCAGACCCTTATATTTGGTGGCGAATCAGGGATTTGAACCCCGGACCTGCGGATTATGATTCCGTCGCTCTAACCAGCTGAGCTAATTCGCCGAACTGGTAATTATAAGGTCAAAAAGACTCTAGAGCCAAGAGTATGGCTTAGCTGTTGGAGTGACCTAGTGAGGGCCTATTTTTCAGGGCTCAGTTAAGGCCGTAGTTAATTTTCGAACAAAGGGGGCCAAAATCAACAAGATGGGAAACGCCACTGGCCATACTTGAATAAATGCCTTTAGCCCGCGCGTCACATAATCACCATTCATGCCGGTGAGAATAGCCGTTAAAACTGCGGCCATCATTAATCCCATAATGATTGACATCAGCAATGCGTAGATGAGATTGAAATATTTCTTTGAAAATTTCATTACTTATGGCTTAAATGTAAATACTATTGACTAACTAATGATAAGTAAATCTATACTTATTGAGTATTAACCTCATCAATCGGGTAAATTGCACTTAAAAAAATATGGAGACATCATGCATTCTGCCGTTTTCAGTAGTATTTATCGCCACCTTCTTTTAAGCCTAATGGCGCTTGGGGTTTTGCATGGAGGTATAGCATTAGCCGCCTACCCCGATAGACCCATTAAGTTTGTCATTCCATTTGCGCCCGGCGGTGGCACGGACATGCAAATGCGCATCATTGCACCTAAACTGACTGAATTGCTGGGTCAACAAATTATTCTAGAAAATCGCCCTGGCTCGGGAAGCACGATTGGCACTGAAATGGTCGTGCGCAGCCAGCCCGATGGCTACACTTTTGTGGTTGTTGATACTGCCTTTACTTCGAATCCTGCGCTCTTACAAAAAATACCCTATGACAGTATTAAGGATCTTACGGCAGTCATTTTGCTGACCTCAGGAGCGAGCGCACTTGTCGTCAATCCAGCAGTACCAGCAAAAACAATTGGTGAATTAATTGCGCTTGCAAAAATGAAAAATGGTGCGTTAGCTTATGCTTCTGCTGGTGCGGGCACCTCCTCACATCTCACTGGTGAATTATTTAAGCTTACCGCCGGAATCGATATGATTCATGCTCCATATAAGGGGGCGGGGCCGGCGGTAACAGATACCGTTGCGGGTCAGGTTGCGGCAACCTTTACTAATATTAGCTCTAGTAAAGCCTTTATTGATAGTGGACAATTGCGTGCCCTTGCAGTCACTGGCTATACCCGTTCACCTGCTTTACCGAATGTGCCTACTTTTAGTGAGGTGGGGTTGGCTGCAGTTAGTCAAGCTAGTTCATACTGGGGAGTACTGGCCCCAGCAGCTACGCCACGTGACATCATTCTCAAGATAAATCAGGAGCTGAATAAAGTACTGCAAATGCCTGAGATTCGTACACGCCTGACTGAACTTGGTTTTAATGTAGTTGGCGGCACGCCTGAGGAATATAGTAAATATATTCGTGACAGCATTGTCAATTGGCGACGGGTGGTAAAAGAAGCAGGTATTAAAATCGATTAATGAGCACTGTATTGAGGTATATTTTATAGGGGTCTGTACATGATTGAAATGTCTGAAAAGCGGCTGATTGGGCCCATTATTCGTCTACACCCTCACGATAATGTCGTCGTTGCACGAGTTGATATTGGCATTGGCACTGCCGTGCCAAGCGAAAACTTAACTAGTCGTAGTCAAGTTCCCGCTGGTTACAAAATTGCGGCTAAAAAAATTCTCAAGGGTGAACCCATCCTCAAATATAACGTTACCGTGGGATTTGCTAATACCGATATCGAAGCGGGCACGATGGTGCATAGTCACAATACCGATTTTAAAGAATTTGATCGTGACTATGCCTACGCGAGTGAATATCAACCTATTGTTATGCTCCCTGAAGCTGAACGCGCCACTTTTCAGGGGTTTGTCCGCGCCAATGGTAAAGTGGGTACGCGCAATTACATTGGTATTTTGGCAACGGTTAATTGCTCAGCTACGGTAGTTAATAAAATCGCTGAATGGTTTACTCCTGAACGTCTGGCGGAGTTTCCTAATGTTGATGGCGTGGCTGCTTTTAGTCATTCGATTGGCTGCGGCATGGAAATGTCTGGTGAGCCTATGCAGCTATTACGTCGCACTATGGCGGGTTATGCACGTCATCCAAACTTAGCTGCAGCCTTGGTAATTGGCCTTGGGTGTGAGCGCAATCAATTAAAAGGGTTAATGGAGCAAGAAGATTTACATGAGGGCTCTACCCTGCATACTTTCATCATGCAGGAAAGTGGCGGGACAAGAAAAACGATTGAAGCAGGTATTGAAGCCGTCAAAGCCCTACTGCCAGCGGCAAATCAATTTAAGCGACAAACAGTTTCGGCAAGCCATTTATGTGTTGGCTTACAGTGCGGTGGGTCTGATGGCTTTTCTTCAATTACGGCTAACCCGGCCTTAGGAGCGGCAGTAGACATCTTGGCCCGTCATGGTGGCACTGGCATTCTTTCCGAAACTCCAGAAATTTATGGGGTTGAACACACCTTAACGCGACGTGCTGTTAGCCAAGTAGTTGGCGAAAAACTCATTGAACGGATTCGCTGGTGGAAAGATGAATACTCACCTGGTCGTGATGTTCAAATTAACGGCAAAGTAAGCCCAGGTAATCAAATTGGCGGGCTTGCCAATATCTTTGAAAAGTCACTTGGCTCTTCGATGAAAGGTGGTACAGGACCCTTGATGGAAGTGTATAAATATGCCGAACCCGTAACCACGAAGGGCTTTGTTTTTATGGATACCCCCGGTTTTGATCCGGTCTCAGCTACTGGTCAAATTGCTGGTGGGGCTAACCTGATAGCTTTTACAACAGGTCGTGGCTCGATGTTTGGCTCAAGACCTGCGCCCTGTTTGAAATTAGCAACTAATACACCGATGTACACCAAGCTAATGGAAGACATGGATATTAATTGCGGTGAGATTTTGGATGGCACCGTCTCGGTTCAGGAAATGGGTCAACGTATTTTTGAGCTTTTTTTACGCACTGCATCAGGCGAGGAATCTAAGAGTGAATTACTTGACCTAGGTAAGTATGAATTTGTACCATGGCAAATTGGCATCATGAGTTAAGACTAACTTGATGACGCAAGCAAGTACTCCCTGGCACCAACTACTTACCGAAATTCAATTGGTTTTAATTGAAGATTCTCAAGGATTAATACGGAAGCCACCCCGTCATGCTTTACCGCTGCAAGATGATGGGGTCTTATTGGTCATGCCGATTGCCGGACCTGATATAGCCGCCGTCAAATCAATTTCCGTTTGCCCCCTTAACCTGACTAAAGGACAACCCGCCATTCAAGGCGAGATCTTGGTTTTTGATGCGGTTTCTGGAGCTGTACTGGCTACGCTCGATGGCGCTCTAATTACTGCTCAACGTACGGCTGCGGTATCAGCTTTAGCCGCACAACTCGCCGCCCCAAATCCTGCGGGTGACTTACTCATCATTGGGGCGGGCGTACAGGGTAAAAATCATTTAGAGGCTTTTCATATGCTTTTTGGCACCCAACGGGTCTGGGTGCAATCAAAAAGCATGGCTTCGGCAGTTGCCCTAGTTGCGCAAGCTAAAAAATTAGGTATAGATGCGCACTATTTACCACCTAATTCGCACTATCCTGCATCGATTCAAAATATTGCAACTTGCACGCCAGCACATGAGGTAGTGCTAGCGCATTTGCAAAAATTGGATTTTGATAACTTGTTCATTACTGCAATTGGCTCATTCAAAGCGCATTTAGCAGAAATATCGGCAGATATTTGTCAGCGCTTCGCTATCTACGGCAACATCATCTGCGATACCCCTGAGGTGAGTCATGAAGGAGGTGACTTATTGCTCGCAAAATTAGACCCAACTGATTATCCCACTTTAGGTGAACTTGTCTCGAAGAAAAAATCTATTGATCCTCAGAAGCCTACCTTATTTAAATCATGTGGCTCCGCTTTATGGGACTTAGCAGCAGTGAGAGCAACAATTAATAAGGGCTGAGGCTAATAATGACTGTGCGTTATTGTTTAAAGTAAAACTCGCCTACCACTTGATCATAAATAGCAGGTACTTGGTCATGGCCTACTGACTTAGCTAAAGCCACGACTTCAGTGCGAACATTACGTACAACTCGATCTACAGATACACCAGCTTTTTGCATTTCTTTTACAAAAACTCTAGTAAAAAGGCCATTTTTACTTTTATCGTTTGGCCCTAACTTATCTAATGCTTGTTGGCCTGTGCCGGCAGAAAAGACAATCATTTGTCCCGTAGCTGCTGTTGTGGGCGCCAACCCCCTGCCCCCAACACTTCTACCTGAACCTTTAAAGGGATTATCACGACATGCATCAATCATTGCCAAAGTAAATTTGGCACTCTTCTCGGTCATATCATCTAGCAAGCGTTGTAATGAAATGCCTTCGTCTTTTGTTTCTTCCTCATTTTGGCCGCCAATATCTATCGGCAATAAATAATTAGTTGAGGCAATCTGCACACCATGTCCAGCATAAAAGATAGCGACCTCATCGCCTGGCTGAATTTGTGCTTTAAAAGTGCGCAATTCTGATTTAAATTGCTTTTCAGTGACATCCAACTTTAAAGAAACTTTATATCCCAATGAGGTAAGGCTTTCAGCGACCACTTTTGCATCTTCCCTAGCATTTACTAGCGGAGTCACTTTTTGATAGGAATCATTGCCGATCACTAAAGCCTTACGATTAGCAAAAATGGGAGGGGCTTGTTTGGCCTTAGAGGCGCTGGGCGAAGCTGCCGACTCGTTTTGAATGCTAGCGCGAATTTCTTTTTCCAATTCTTTACGTAAAGCCAAGATTCGGGCCTCATCATTTGTTGGTTTAGCAGCCGCAGCTTTTTCACGGGCATCTTTTTCTTGCTGTAATTTTGTAATTAAATCTGCTTTTTCTTTTTCTAAAGCCTGTACTTTTGTCAGCTCTTGGGCAATACGTTTTTCTTCTGCAAGCGATTTCTCTTTTTCAAGACGGGCTTTATTAGCTGCTTCTTTATCTAATTGGCCTTTTTGAGCAATCTCTTGGGCAAGACGTTTTTCTTCTGCAAGCGATTTCTCTTTTTCAAGGCGGGCCCTTTCAGCTAAATCTTTTTGCTCCTTATCAAGCTGCAGTTTCTTAGCCAACTCATCTTGTAATTTTTTATCTGCTGCTGTATTGGCCTGTTGAATGGCCGGATAAGAAATTTGACCACCATCTACTTGCTTTAAATATTCAGCAAGGAAGAGTGTATTGGCTTTTTTCTCTTCTTCAGTGAATTGGTCGTGAAATTGATTTCCCCCTTGGGCAGCCGCAAGCCAAGCGCGGGACCTAGATTCAAATGCAGATTTTGACATCAAGATATTAGCGGATGCGTGTGAGTTGTAAGCAATTTCGCACTCGCACCCAGCTGGATTTTTATTCAGCACTGTCACTACTCTTTTAGTAACAGCATCTTCACATTGATTTAAGGCTTTTCCTTGAGTGAGGAAAACGCCTCCCCAATCAACCGAAACCCAATCAGCGGGACAAATTTTGGGATTTTTTACCCATGCGACAAAGTATCTATCTTTACCTAATACTGTCTCAGCAATAGAGGCCTTTACCCCTTGAACATTGCGCTGTAGATTAAAAAATTTATATTCAGACATGCACCCTTTAGATCCATCCTCAAAACGCAATATTTGCGAGGATGGACATTCAGTCTGAGCTTGAGCGGCGCCCATAAATAAGCTGACAAGAAAGGGGGTTAGCAGCTTAAGTATGTTTTTCATATCGACATCATTTAGTGAAATATTAAAGCAAGACCTGCTTCGTGCTACTTAGAGAAAGGCCTATGCCCTTGTCTAAGTTCACACAATTGAGTTCTTTATTTATCCAACTTCACATTCACGCCACTAGCACTCAAATTTAGCTGAATACCTTGCGAAGTACTGGTTAAGCGCATGATCACACCATTTTCATTCTTTAATACAGAGCCGCCAATGCCACCGCCCAAAGTAATACTGCCATCTAATTTTGTAAAGGTACCAGCAAATTTAGAAATATCGTTTAAGTCATACACTTCGCCAACAGCTGAAAGTTTAGAGACGCCAATGTTTGCACCCAAACTAATTCCTGTTATTTTAAATGGATATTGCTTACCTTTATAGGTCAAGACGCCCCCGCCGGTGCTACCGCCAACGATTAAAGCAAACTGGGTTTCATTAATAGTTACCGAACCAGAAGGCGTTTTTGCCGCATCTGCGGCCATTAAACTAGTGCTGATTACTGCGAAGCCAAGAAAAAGGGCGCTAACATATTTACTTAAATTCATTTTCGTACTCCAATAATTTAAAGGGCCTTAAAACTAAAGGCTAAATTGTTATAAAAATTACATTAATAAGAGTCTTTGATATTCTAATTCTTACTATAATAAGAGCTTACACCAAATAAATAGCTGCTTATAGCTACTGCACTATTATTACACTATAGGCTCCATCTATTTGAATTGTTATGTAATGCGAGCTTCTTAAATTAACACTTTATGTCGCTATTTAATACCTAAGGGAATCATATGAGCAACCGCACAATCATCATCATCGTACTTATTTTAATTGGACTTACTGGCTGGCTTATGATTAAAGGAGACGGCAATATTGATATGGGTGGCGAAAAGCATGGTGCTGAAGCTATTCATGTCGAAGAGGCAAAAAAAGATGCACAACCTGCTGCTGTACCGGCTGCTCCACCAGCTGCTGCTTCCGAAGCTAAGAAATAAACTTGAAATTATTACGCCTTTAGCGATACTGGCGTGAAAAATTAGAGATTGAAGAAAATCCTAGAATTACTAACATAAACGCAAATATATATTCCTGCGTTGTGTTTAGTAATTCAGGGACTGCAGGTACTAAAAGTGTAACGAGGGTAGCCACAAGAGTTGCCCCAAATACATACCAATAATCTTTCATGAAGATGCCAATTGAAATGGCTATAACAACCAAAATGATATTGCCAGTTAACTGGTCAACTTGCTTAAAAATTTGCAGGATGATTGGCACATTTAAGGTCCTGCCCAAGACAAATAAAATGAGCAAACTACCGAGGCCGAGCAAATTAGGAATAATATTTTTAATGGGCATTTATCTATTTTCTTAGGGCTTACAGAAACTCATTTTAGTTATCTTGCCTGCGATACATCTGTTTTATAAATTATAGTATTACCATTATGCCGAACTTTCCTTTTGAACTACTAATTTCGTATTTAGTTTGTTATTACTTTATGGCACAGCAAATTAGTCATGCCCTTAAGAATTATCATCAGGGTATTCCCGAAAGGATTGCAGAAAATGATTTAGTTGCTCGCCTAGGTGATAAGCGAGGACGAAAGCTGGCGCGCGAC
>CANKKB010000059.1 GCA_947482555.1 Burkholderiaceae bacterium
ACGCAACCCGGACTGGTTTAACGGGCCATACTCGCAATAGCATTACCGAAATCAATACGCTTGAAACTGAACTGAGTAAAGCAAAAAAATTAGGTCACGCCCGCGACGATGAAGAACTCGAGTTAGGAGTAAGTTGCTTGGCTGCCGGCATCTTTGACGATAGTGGGAAATTAGTTGCCGGCTTATCGTTAAGCGCCCCTACCGATCGTATGCAGGCAGATTGGCTGAAGGCGCTCCAAGAAACAGCTGTGCAAATCTCTCGCGGACTTGGTTTTAAACCTAAACCAAATCATTAAAGAAATACTCTAGCCTTACATTAATTGGCGTTTAGTAGGCGCTCCGCCTAAGGGCATGCGTTCATACCAATCTCGCACCCGTTCGGCATCGGCAAAGCGTGACTGCGTGCCAACAGAATCTAAAAAAACCAATAGCAGCGGCACGCCATTTACTCGCGCTTGCATTACTAAGCACTTACCAGCCGCATTAATAAAGCCAGTTTTTTGCAAGCCAATGTCCATATTGCCAGAGCGCACTAAGCGGTTGGTATTTAAAAATTTTTGTGGCCGATTATTAATCACAATAGTTTGTTCGGGTAATATAGAAAACTCACGAATTAATTTATATTGATATGCAGCACTTAACATCCGGGTTAAATCCTCTGCACTAGCCACATTTTCACTCATTAAGCCAGTGGGGTCGGCGTATTTGGAATTTGCCATTCCCAACTCTTTAGCCTTGCGATTCATCGCTGCAACAAAAGCGTTCATACCGCCAGGATAGTTGCGCCCAAGGGTATAAGCAGCCCGATTTTCTGAAGACATTAAGGCTAAACGTAAAAAATCTTCACGACTAAATGCAGAACCTAAAGCGATACGGGAATGCTTGTAACTTTGCACATCCTCCGCATTAATCACTAAAATTTCATCGAGCGGTAATTTTGAATCAAGTACTACCATCGCCGTCATCAACTTAGTAATCGAGGCAATGGGTAAGCTCACATTGGGATTTTTCTCGAAAATAACTTCTTTTGTATCTTGATTCACGACTAAAGCCACACTTGACTTCAAACTTAATTCATCATGCTGGCCACGCAAACCCAAGGCCGTCGCAAAGGATGGTCGCGCAACTTCAGCAACTATGCCTGATGGGGGTTGACGGGTCACGGTAATGCGTACCCGCTTCGGCTTTTTAGCCACGATAGCTTTAGTACTAGCTTTGGGTGTTGATTTATTGCTTGCTGCTGCAACAGGGGCGGCAGCCTGTGTAGGGGATTTTTTCTTACTAGTTGTACTGTTATTTTGTGCGCAAGCAGGGTTACCAAAAAAACTACTCAAAACGATGAAGGAGAAAACGCCCATAGCGCAAAGACACCACCTCTGAAATACGGCTAAACGCTGCACACTAAAAATAAATTGAAAACCCATCAAGACAACTTTCTTTCTACCTGAATCACAGAATGATAAATACTTTTTAAACTAAGCAATCTATTTATACAAACCAAACCAAAAAAACAGCACTAGGGCAGAATGACTTTTACTTTTTGATTCACCATCAGCACGCCTGCCATGGTTAAAAGAATGCCAATTAGCATGAGTATCGTTAACGGCTCATCAAACCCAATCCAAGCCATTACTGCAGTAGTTGGCGGGGTTAAATACAACAAACTGGTTACCCGGGTAGCTGTACCCTTACGAATTAATAAAAATAACAAGCTCACCGAACCAATCGATAAGGGCACAATTGCCCATACTAAGGCAATCACAACAGGCCAATTCCATACCATCTTGCCAGTTTCAAATAAAGCGGCAGTAATCGCGGTCAGCACTGCTGCTACAGCAAACTGAATGAGCGATCCAGCCCGTAAATCAAAGCTGGCACAAAACTTTTTCTGGTACATGGTGCCAAGCGTAATTGATAGTAATGCGCCAAAAATCAGCAGGTAACTCGCTACTGGTAAGTGCACAAAAAGGGTCTTTTCAAATACAACAAAAGCTACGCCTGTAAACCCTAAAGCCAAACCAAGCCATTGCCACGAGGTTACATGCTCAGACACCCATGCAGACCACCAGGCAGTTAAGATCGGTTGCAAACCTACTATGAGGGCGGCCAGGCCAGCGCTCATGCCAAAGCGTACCGCACACCAAACTCCCAGAAGATAACCAAACTGCAATAAGGCCCCTGCTACGCCAATATGACCAGCCAAAGGCCATTTTGGCCAAACAGGACGCCAAATGAAGCTGAGAATACTCATTGCTAATAAGACCCCCATGAAGCGCCAAAGCAAAAAGGTAGCCGGCTCGACATAAGGCATGCTGAGGCGGGCAATAATGAAGCCGGTACTCCAAAGGAGGACAAAAATGGGCCCCATGGCGGCCTCTAGTGAAAAGCGCATTGCTTTAATTAGCTGCTACTAGAAGCAAAAAAAGGATCATGGTCGTTATTTTAGGCGCAAACCTTAAATTGGCCTTTTTTGTCAAAGGTATTTACCTTATCCACCTATTTACTTGATATCATTCAATTTTTTTATGTTAGCGGGAAATAAATTAATATTTGTTGCATTGCATCAATTATGATTTACAATTACAAGAGTTTGCTGCATAACCCTTGGGCTAATAAGACAATAAAAGGTCGTCAATAGCCTTTTTATTAATTGAAAAAACGGAGAGCAACCATGAACCTGACCCCAGAACAATTAGCGGCGGCCCAAAAAGCGAATTTAGAAACTTTAAGTGGTCTCACTGGTCAAGCCTTAAAAAGCATTGAAAAATTAGTTGAGCTGAATATGCAAATTGCAAAATCGAGTCTTACTGATAGCTTAGGTAATGCAAAAAAAGCATTAGAAATTAAAGATATTCAGCAGCTACTCGCCCACCAAGCAGATACAGTGAAACCAATGGCTGAAAAAATTATGGCTTATAGCCGTCACCTCTACGACTTAGCCCATGAGACCCAAAGCTCCTTTAGCCAATCTGCTGAAGCAGAAATTCAAGCAAGTCAAAAGAAAATTCAGTCAATGGTAGATGATTGGGCTAAAAGTGCTCCTGCAGGATCTGAGGCAGCTGTAAACGCCATGAAGCAAGCCATTGCCTCAGCGAGTACTGTATTTGAAAATAGCCAAAAAGCGGTTAAGCATGCAATTAATATTGCTCAAACCAATTTAAATACCGCCGCCGACAATGTCATGCAAGCAGCAGATAAAGCAGTAAATTCAGCTAAGGGTGGCAAAAGCAAGTAAGCTACTTTAGCCTGCTATTTCTAGCAAAAAACAAGCCCAGGATTCACTGGGCTTTTTTCATTTCTTCCGCTGCGCGGGTAAATCAGTGCACGAGCCATGTTGTACTTCAGCGGCTAGGCCAATTGTTTCGCCCAAAGTGGGATGAGGATGAATAGTTTTGCCAATATCAAGCGCGTCGGCGCCCAATTCAATCGCTAAGCACACCTCACCAATTAAATCACCAGCGTGTGTGCCTACAATGCCGCCGCCAATAATGCGATGGGAGGTTGCGTCAAATAGTAATTTAGTAAAGCCTTCATCGCGTCCGTTGGCAATCGCCCGACCACTTGCAGCCCAAGGGAAGATTCCTTTTTCGTAAGCAATGCCATGCGCCTTGCACTGCTCTTCTGTTAAACCAGCCCATGCAACTTCAGGGTCGGTGTAGGCAACCGAAGGAATTTGTTTAGCATCAAAATACGATTTTTGACCTGCAGCTGCTTCCGCCGCTACATGCCCTTCATGTACAGCTTTATGGGCAAGCATGGGTTGTCCTACTAAGTCGCCTATCGCAAAAATGTTCGGTACATTGGTGCGCATTTGTCCATCAACGGCAATAAAGCCACGCTCATCAACCTGTACGCCGGCTAAGGTAGCTTCAATTTTTTTGCCGTTCGGTGTTCTTCCCACTGCTACTAATACTAAATCGTAACTTTGCGGTGTGGCAGGAGCATGCTCACCTTCAAATGTAACTTCAATGCCAGTTGGCTTTGCCTCTGCCTTGGCGGCACGGGTCTTTAAGAAAATATGTTCGAAACGCCCTGCATTCTGTTTTTCCCAAACCTTTTCTAAATCCCGATCAGCGCCAGCCATCAGGCCATCTAACATTTCCACAATATCGATCTTTGAACCGAGGGCACTATAAACGGTCGCCATCTCCAGGCCTATGATACCGCCGCCAATCACCAGCATGCGCTTGGGAATACTCGTTAATTGCAATGCGCCGGTGCTATCTACAATCCGTGGGTCGGTTGGTAAAAATGGTAAATGGACGGGCTGACTACCCACGGCAATAATCGCTTTTTGAAAATGAATCACTTCTTGTTCGCCACTTAAATCTTTACCATTCCCACGGGTTAAATGAACGAGTACATGATTCGCATCAAGAAAGTGGCCCACTCCACGAACAATAGTCACCTTACGGGCCTTTGCCATTCCAGCCAGACCACTAGTTAACTTACCAATGACGGATTCTTTATAGGTACGTAATTCAGGGAGGTCAATTTCCGGAGCGCTATAGCGAACGCCATGACGAGAAATAGATTTCACTTCATCCATCACTGCGGCGGTATGGAGTAATGCTTTTGAAGGAATACAGCCCACATTCAAACAAACGCCGCCTAAGGCCGCATAACGCTCTAATAAAATTGTTTTCATGCCTAAATCAGCGCTACGAAAGGCGGCGCTATATCCTCCAGGCCCAGCACCCAAAACTAGAACTTCACATTCATGCTGTACTGCGCCACTATATTGCCCGGCTGGTCTAGGCGTTGAAGCTGCAGAAGCTGAAGTAGCAGCTGTAGGTAATGGTGCTACCTGCGTAGGCGACTGGGTCGATGTCTCAGCCGGCACCGCAGAAGATGCTGCTGCTGTGACCTCTATCTCGCCAATCACTGTGCCCTTACCAACTTTATCGCCCAACTTAATTGCTAGGCTCACTATTTTTCCAGCGAGTTCTGCTGGAACTTCCATCGTGGCTTTATCAGACTCCAAAACAAATAAGGGCTGTTCTTTTTCAACTACATCACCCACCTTTACCAATACTTCAATTACCGGCACATCAGCATAATCGCCAATATCGGGCACTATTAGGGCTTGCTTACTCATCGACGATCCTTACAGTACAGCGCGCCGAAAATCAGCGAGCAATTGGGCGATATAAGCATTAAAGCGGGTTGCCAAGGCACCATCGATAACGCGATGATCAGCACTTAATGACAAAGGACAGATTAAACGGGGAATAAATTGCTTGCCATCCCAAACGGGTTTCATGGCTGCCTTGCTCACGCCCAAAATAGCGACTTCGGGCGCATTGACAATCGGTGAGAAAGCAGTACCGCCAATACCACCTACAGAAGAAATAGTAAAACTTGCGCCCTGCATTTGATCAGGCTTTAATTTACCCTCGCGAGCCAGCGCTGCTAATTCTGAGGTTTCTTGAGCTATTTCAAAAATGCCTTTTAGATTGGCATTTTTTATGACTGGGACAACCAGGCCATTAGGCGTATCAGCAGCAAAGGCAATATTAAAATACTTTTTCAAGACAAGATCATCGCCATCAAGCGAACTATTAAATTCAGGATACTTTTTCAGCGCTGCAACTGCTGCCTTAATTAAAAAAGCCAGCATGGTAATTTTTTTACCCTGCTTTTCATTTTCTTTGTTAGTAGAAATACGGAAGGCTTCTAAATCGGTAATATCAGCATCCTCATGATAAGTAACTGCAGGAATCATCACCCAATTACGCGCCAAGTTCGCGGCAGATATTTTTTTAATACGCGATAGGGGTTGGCGTTCGACCTCACCAAATTTAGTGAAATCCACTTTAGGCCAAGGTAAAAGATTGAAATTACCTAAGCCAGTAGCTTGCCCACCAGAATTAGAGCCCGCATTGGCACTCATGGCGGCTTTAATAAAAGCCTGCACATCTTCTTGGGTGATTCTGCCCTTAGGGCCAGATCCTTTTACCAAGGCAACTTGTACCCCTAATTCCCGCGCAAATTTGCGTACCGAAGGACTAGCATGACTACTATTTTCCGATAAGTCACTATCCCGAATTGGGCTAGTCGCAGTTGCTGGGGTGGCGGCATGAGTTTGAGTAACTACAGCTGGGGGAGTAGCTGAAGCTGTATGCGTTTGTGCAACTGGCGCTAAAGGAGCTGCTGCACGACTTGGCGCTGCTGCGACCGAGGGGGTTACCGCAGCTTCTGAAGCTTCAAGCAGTAAAACCAAGCCACCTTCAGAAATATGATCACCAACCTTGACCTTTACTTCCTTCACTACGCCAGCATGCGAAGAAGGCACATCCATAGTGGCCTTATCCGACTCCAATGTAATTAAGGATTGCTCTTTCTCAATCACATCGCCTGGCTGAATTAAAACCTCAATGACTGGGATATCTTGATAGTCACCGATATCGGGAACTTTAACTTCAATTAATTGGCTCATAAGAAACTTAACTGTGGATTAGGCTGCGCATCAAACTGTTAATGGATTGGGCTTGTTGGTATCAATGCCATATTTCTGAATGGCCTCAGTCACTTTCTGCCGAGCTAATTGACCAGAATCTGCTAGCGCTTTCAAGGCAGTGATAACAACCCAATGGCGATCGACTTCAAAAAATTGTCGTAAATTTTCACGCGTATCCGACCGGCCAAAGCCATCGGTTCCCAACACTTCATAACGCCGCCCCAGATTTTGAATCGCTGGGCGAATTTGTTCAGCGAACATTCGAATGTAATCAGTTGCTGCGATTACAGGACCCTCAGTATTTTTTAAGCAGATCTCTACATGCGACAAACTGGGCTCGGCTGCGGGATTCAAAAGGTTATGGCGATTAACAGCATTCCAATTGCGCGCTAACTCAGTGAAGCTTGGGCAGCCCCATAAATCAGACGCGACACCCCATTCGCTCTGCAAGAGCTCAGCTGCCGCGATCACTTCACGGAAAATAGTGCCGCAACCTAATAGCTGGACACGCAATTTCGCATTAGATTCACCAATACTTTGTAACTTATACATTCCTTTAATGATGTCTTGCTCAGCACCCTTAGGCATTCCTGGGTGAGCATAATTTTCATTCATGAGGGTGATGTAGTAGTAAACATCTTCTTGCTCAGTGAGCATCCGGCGCATACCGTCCTGAATCACTACCGCTAATTCAAAAGCAAAGGTGGGGTCATAACTAATGCAGTTAGGAACTGCTGCACTCCATACATGACTATGGCCATCTTCATGTTGCAGACCCTCACCATTTAAGGTAGTTCGGCCAGCAGTACCGCCAAGCAAAAATCCACGGCTGCGCATATCCCCTGCCGCCCAGGCTAAATCGCCAATCCGCTGAAAGCCAAACATCGAGTAAAAAATATAAAAAGGTAACATCGGTACGCCATGCGTCGAATAAGCTGTCGCAGCTGCTATCCAATCGCACATGCCGCCTGCTTCATTAATACCCTCTTGCAAAATTTGGCCGTGCTTATCTTCTTTATAAAACATCAACTGATCATGATCTTCAGGGGTATATTGCTGACCCAATTGATTCCAGATACCCAGCTGACGAAACATTCCCTCCATGCCAAAGGTACGCGATTCGTCGGGCACAATTGGCACTACACGCTTACCTAAAATTTTGTCGCGAATTACAATATTGAGCAGCCGCACAAAGGCCATCGTAGTCGATATTTCTCGCCCTTCACTAGTCGCTTCTAAAAGCGGCGCAAAAGTTTCTAAAGCGGGTACTGGCAAACTTTCAGCTTTGGAGCGACGTTGCGGCAAATAACCGCCGAGCTCGTTACGACGTGCCCGCATATACTCTAACTCAGGGCTACCCTCAGCAAATTTCACTAGTGGAATTTCATCTAGTTGCTCATCGCTCACGGGAATATCAAAACGGTCACGGAATCGCCGGACATCTTCGGGATTCATTTTTTTAGCTTGGTGGGCAATATTCATACCCTCGCCTGAGCCGCCCATGCCATAACCCTTAATGGTGTGAGCCAAAATTACCGTAGGTTGATTTTCATGATGAACTGCAGCATAAAAAGCCGCATAAACTTTATGAGGATCATGACCGCCGCGATTTAAATTCCAAATATCATCATCACTCCAATCGGCTACTAGTGCTCTTAATTCAGGTGTATTAAACACAATTTCACGCACATAAGCGCCGTGTTTAGACTTCATCGTTTGATAGTGACCATCAACAATTTCACCCAAACGTTGCATCAAAATGCCTTTTTTATCGCGCGCAAACAGAGCGTCCCAATGGCCGCCCCAAACTACCTTAATGACATTCCAACCCGCACCACGAAATTCGCCTTCAAGTTCTTGAATAATCTTGCCATTACCACGCACAGGTCCATCAAGTCGCTGCAAATTACAGTTCACAACAAAAATGAGGTTATCTAGTTTTTCTCGACCCGCCATCCCAATCGCGCCAAGCGACTCAGGCTCATCGGTTTCACCATCACCTAAAAAAGCCCATACTTTGCGACCTTTGGTCACGGCAAATCCGCGGTCTTCTAAATACTTCATAAAGCGCGCTTGATAAATCGCCATAATGGGGCCAAGACCCATCGAGACCGTGGGAAATTGCCAGAAATCGGGCATCAGCCAAGGATGGGGGTAACTCGAAATACCTTTACCTCCAACCTCTTGGCGGAAATGATCTAGCTGGCTAGCCTCAAGCCTACCCAGCATAAAAGCACGAGCGTATATGCCGGGCGCAGAATGTCCTTGAACAAAAATGAGATCGCCGCCATGCTGCTCAGATGGGGCATGCCAAAAGTGATTGAAACCAACATCGTATAAAGTCGCTGCCGATTGAAACGAAGATATATGCCCACCTACATTGGTATCTTTGTTCGCCCGCAAGACCATCGCCATTGCATTCCAGCGGGTAAACGAACGAATCCGATGCTCAATATTTTGATCGCCTGGTAAACGCACTTGTAATTCAACTGGAATCGTATTGATATAAGGCGTTTCAGCATGAAAGGCTTGATTAACACCACTCACGCGTGCGTGGGAAATTTGTTGATCAATTAAAAACGCTGCCCGTTCAGCGCCCTCAGTCCGAATTACACCGTCAAGTGCTTGTAACCACTCTTGCGTTTCGCCAGGATCTTCATCCTTGCTGTTGGCAATAGGTTGCCCCAATATTTGCTCTGGAACTGCTGCCATCTGATATCTCCATAGTGATATGTAATGCTACTGAACTTCACTTTATGGTTGGAT
>CANKKB010000060.1 GCA_947482555.1 Burkholderiaceae bacterium
CAAGCCGCTAAAGAAACACTACCAATATCCCTAGAAGACGAAATGCGGAGGTCCTATTTGGACTACGCCATGAGCGTCATAGTCGGCAGAGCCTTGCCAGACGTGCGTGATGGCCTCAAACCCGTCCACCGCAGGGTCCTTTTCGCGATGTATGAATTAAACAACGATTGGAATCGTCCTTACAAAAAATCTGCCCGTATAGTTGGCGATGTCATCGGTAAATACCATCCACATGGCGATTCTGCGGTTTACGACACCATTGTCCGAATGGCGCAAGATTTCTCGCTAAGGTATATGTTAGTTGATGGCCAGGGCAATTTTGGCTCAGTTGATGGCGATAATGCCGCGGCAATGCGTTATACCGAGATTCGCTTACGCAAAATCGCCCATGAGCTTTTGGCTGATTTAGACAAAGAAACTGTTGATTTTGGACCTAATTACGATGGCAGCGAGCACGAACCCCTGATTCTGCCTGCCAAGGTCCCTAATTTGCTGATTAATGGATCTTCTGGCATTGCCGTGGGCATGGCTACCAATATCCCCCCGCACAACCTCGATGAAGTGATTACCGCTTGTTTACATGTTTTGCACAACCCGGATTGCACTATTGATGAGTTAATCGAAATCGTGCCGGCTCCTGATTTTCCGACTGCTGGGATTATTTACGGGGTACAGGGAGTACGTGAAGGTTACCGTACCGGACGCGGACGCGTGGTGATGCGGGCTAAAACCCATTTTGAAGATATCGACAAGGGATCACGTCAAGCCATCATTGTTGATGAGTTGCCTTATCAGGTAAACAAAAAGAATTTACTCGAACGCATTGCTGAATTAGTCAACGAGAAAAAAGTTGAGGGCATTTCCGATTTACGCGATGAGTCAGATAAGTCGGGTATGCGAGTGGTCATCGAGCTGAAGCGCGGCGAAGTACCAGAGGTCGTACTCAATAATCTGTATAAAAGTACTCAGCTACAAGACAACTTCGGTATGAATATGGTTGCCTTAGTTGATAACCAACCCCGCCTGCTCAATCTGAAACAAATGCTGGAATATTTTTTACAGCATCGACGCGAGGTAGTTACACGGCGGACGATTTTTGAATTACGTAAAGCGCGTGATCGTGGCCATGTCCTTGAAGGGCTCGCAGTTGCATTGGCGAATATCGACGAATTCATCGTGTTAATTAAAGCTGCTGCGAATCCGGCAATTGCTAAGCAAGAATTAATGAGCAAGCCTTGGGATTCCGCCATGGTGCGCGAGATGTTAGCGCGCGCTGAAACCGATACGCCGGGCGGTCGCAATGCTTATCGTCCGGATGGTTTGTTGCCTGAGTATGGCATGCAAGCTAGTGGTTTGTATCGCTTATCGGATAGTCAAGCGCAAGAAATTTTGCAAATGCGCTTACAGCGTTTGACCGGCCTTGAGCAAGACAAAATTGTTGCTGAATACAAAGAAGTGATGACTGAAATTTCAGATTTGCTCGATTTATTAGCAAAGCCATCGCGAGTCACGCAGGTTATTGAAGAAGAGTTAAAAGAAGTGCAGGCTGAATTTGGTATTGCTGGCGGTGATTCAGGGCGGCGCTCTTTTATTGAAATGAATGCGACTGAATTATTCACCGAAGATTTAATAACGCCGACCGATATGGTGGTGACCCTATCGCACACCGGTTATATGAAGAGCCAGCCCTTAAGTGAATATCGGGCGCAAAAACGTGGCGGCCGCGGTAAGCAGGCTGCTACTACGAAAGATGAAGACTGGATTGATACTTTATTTGTTGCCAATACCCATGACACGATTTTATGTTTCTCCGATCGCGGTCGGATGTATTGGCTAAAAGTATGGGAAGTGCCGCAAGGCAGTCGTACTTCGCGTGGCAAGCCGATTGTGAATATGTTCCCTTTAATTGAGGGCGAAAAGATCACTGTCATTCTGCCAATTAAGGGTTATCAGGATGATCACTTTGTCTTTATGGCTACTAGCTTGGGTACCGTTAAGAAAACGCGTTTATCTGACTTTTCTAATCCCCGTAAAGGCGGCATCATTGCAGTTGACCTAAATGAAAATGATTTCTTGGTTGGCGCAGCAATTACCGATGGTAAGCATGATGTGATGTTGTTCTCCGATGCTGGTAAGGCTGTGCGTTTCGATGAGAATGATGTGCGCCCCATGGGACGAACTGCACGCGGAGTGCGGGGAATGAATTTAGGCCCCGCCCAGCAAGTGATTGCGATGCTAGTGGCGCCAGCTGAAGTCGCCGAAGTCGTCGTCGATGGAGCCGATGGAAATCCAGTAGCTGCGCTTGAGGTCGGCGAGAACGTTAGTACAGCCAATGTGTTGGGTAGCGTCTTAACGGCCACTGAAAATGGCTTTGGTAAGCGTACACCCATCGCCGAGTACACCCGTCATGGCCGAGGTACTAAGGGCATGATTGCAATTCAAACCACTGAACGTAATGGCAAAGTAGTTGCTGCGGCTTTAGTGTCACCAGATGATCAAATTATGTTGATTACTACGGGTGGCGTTTTAGTGCGCACTCGCGTGGCAGAGATTCGTGAGATGGGTCGAGCTACGCAGGGTGTTACCTTAATTAATGTCGACGAGGGCACTCGTTTATCAGGTCTGCAACGGATTGCTGAGAGCGATTCCGATGACGATGAGGTTGACGCAGAAGAGGGTCTTGCGAGCGAGGGCACGCTTGAGGGGGCGCCTGATGAACCTGCTGATGATGCGGATAACTAGCCATTTATTTGGCTAATTCAATCTCTACTATGACGTTTGACCGCCGCATCTTTAATTTTTCTGCGGGACCTGCAACTCTGCCTACTGAAGTCTTGCAGCAAGCAGCTGATGAATTATTAAATTGGCATGGTCTTGGTACTAGCGTGATGGAAATTAGCCATCGCAGCAAAGAGTTTATGGCAGTGTACGAAGAGGCTTTGCAAGACTTACGTTCGTTAATGCGCATTCCCGATAACTATGAAATTTTATTATTGCAAGGGGGTGGCATTGGTCAAAATGCTGCGGTACCGCTCAATTTAATGTCCTTAGCCCCGCATGGTCCTAAAGCCGATTTCATCGTCACCGGGGTGTGGTCTGAGAAGTCGATTAAAGAAGCTGAAAAATATGGGATTGCCCATTTAGCCGCAACTTCAGTAGCAGATCATTACCGCTCGATTCCCGATCGAGCGACTTGGCAACTATCGAGTGATGCAGCTTATGTGCATTACTGTGCCAATGAAACTATTGGTGGGGTGGAGTTTCAAACGATTCCAGAGGTGGGGGATGTACCCCTCGTTGCCGATATCTCCAGTAATATTTTGTCACGAGAATTTGATGTTTCACGCTGTGGCGTTTGCTTTGCTGGAGCGCAGAAAAATATTGGGCCTTCTGGTGCGGCGATTGTGATTATTCGCCGTGATTTAATTGGTCACCAAATGCCAATAACACCATCGGTATTTGATTGGGCTAAACAAGCGAATCATCAGTCGATGTTTAATACCCCCGCGACATTTTCGATTTATATGGCGGGATTAGTATTTAAATGGCTGATTAGACAAGGTGGCGTTCCCGAGATGGCTAAGCGCAACCAAATGAAGTCTCAGCTACTCTACGATTTTATTGATGGTAGTAGTTTGTATGAAAATCGCGTTGAAAAATCGGTGCGCTCACGTATGAATGTCACCTTCTTTTTAAAAAATGAAGAATTAAATACTGCATTTTTGGCACAATCGAGTGAAAATGGCTTAGCAGCATTACGTGGTCATAAGGCTGCTGGTGGTATGCGCGCTAGTATTTATAACGCGATGCCCTTAAAAGGCGTCGAGACCCTGATTGAATTTATGCGCGAATTTGAAAGGTTGGCTTAAGTAAATGGCAACGGAAGATCAGCGCCTTGCACCCTTGCGAGCGCAAATTGATAAGCTCGATCTAGAGCTACTCGAGCTCATGTCCAAACGCGCCCGTGCCGCACAGGAAGTTGGGCATATTAAGGGGGAGACTGCATCGCCAGTTTTTCGTCCTGAACGCGAATTAGAAGTTATTGCCAATTTACAAGTATCGAATTCGGGCCCTTTGCATGCCGACGGGATCACCGCAATTTGGCGAGAAATTATGTCTGCTTGTCGCGCCTTAGAGGCTAAGCAAATCATTGCCTATTTGGGTCCAAGAGGGACTTTTTCCGAGCAAGCAGCACAAGCTGCATTTGGCAGTTCGATTGAAGGACTAGCTTGCAATAGTCTGGATGAGGTATTTAAAGCGGTAGAAAAGGGTGCGGCTCAATTTGGCGTAGTTCCAGTAGAAAATTCGAGCGAAGGTGCCATTTCACGCACTTTAGATTTACTCCTTGAATCGCCCTTGCAAATTAGTGGTGAAGTGGTTTTACCGATACGCCACCATTTACTAACTAAGACCGGCTCGCTCGCTGGAGTATCGACGGTGTGTGCGCATGCGCAAGCCTTAGCGCAATGTCAACAGTGGCTTACTGCACACGCCCCAAATTTAAAACGGCAGGCGGTGAGCAGCAATGCAGAGGCAGCTCGGATGGCTTCGCTGGATCCAACATTGGCTGCGATTGCTGGGGAACCCGCACAAATTGCTTACGGATTACAGGTGAATGCAGGGCATATTCAAGATGATGCGCACAATCGGACCCGGTTCGTCGTTATTGGCCGGCATACCTGCCAAGCAACCGGCCACGATCAAACTTCTTTGGTACTTTCGGTAGATAACCAAGCTGGTGCAGTCTATCGCTTATTAGCACCTTTAGCCCAACATGGCGTTTCGATGACCCGCCTTGAATCTCGTCCGGCACGAAAAGGGACTTGGGAGTATCACTTTTATATTGATATCGCTGGTCATGCTGAAGATGACAAGGTTGCCTTGGCCCTTGGCGATTTACAAAAACTTGCAGCTTTTTATAAAGTGCTGGGTTCCTACCCTCGCGCAGCGGTTTAATTTACGATGGTGACTAAGTCGGTAAAGCTCGGTTTGCAACATGTGCAAGATATTGCACCTTACATTGGCGGCCGACCCATAAGTGAGGTAGCTCGCGAATATGGCCTTGATGAAAGCAAAATTGTTAAGCTAGCCTCAAATGAAAATCCACTGGGCATGCCGCAGTCAGCAATTGATGCAATGTCCCGAGCAGCTAGTGACTTAGGCCGTTATCCCGATTCCAATGGCTTTGAGCTAAAGGAAGTTCTTTCTAACCGCCTTGGAGTTCCTAGCGATTGGATAACCTTGGGCAATGGCAGCAATGATATTTTGGAGCTTGCTGCACGAGCTGTAGCCCAAGCTGGCGACACTATTATTTTTTCTAAACATGCTTTTGCAGTCTATTCATTAGCAACGCAAGCTGTGGGTGCACAGGCGCTCGAAGTAGCCCCCACTGCTGACTATGGACATGATTTAACTGCCATGCTGGCAGCAGTTAACAATACCGAGTCATCCGGTAAATCTAAAGCAAAGTTAGTTTTTATTGCCAATCCTAATAATCCTACAGGTAGTTATTTAAGTGCGGCGGTAATTGAAACTTTTTTAAGCGCTATACCTAGTCATGTAGTGGTGGTATTGGACGAGGCTTACAACGAATACTTAAGCCCTGAACAGCGCTATAACGCGATTGACTGGGTTAAGCGCTTTCCCAATTTACTCGTATCAAGAAGTTTTTCTAAAGCCTATGGCTTGGCTGGCTTACGAATCGGTTATGGGGTTGCACAACCCCAGTTAACCGATTTACTCAATCGAATTCGCCAGCCATTTAATGTGAACAGTTTGGCGCAAGCTGCGGCGATTGCCGCTTTACAAGACACTCAATTTTTACAGCGTGGTTATGATTTGAATCGCGCTGGTTATACGCAGTTGACTGCAGCATTCGCCGAACTCAATTTGCCATTTTTGCCCTCAGCGGGTAACTTTGTTTTAGTTAGGGTGGGCGACGATGAAGGTGCGGGGGCACGCGTGAATTTAGCGTTGGTTAAGCGGGGCATTATTGTGCGACCGGTTGGTAATTATGGTTTGCCGCAATGGTTACGAATTTCAATTGGCTTGCCTGAAGAAAACGCCATCTTTATTGCAGCCTTACGCGATATCTTATGAGTCAAGCCCATTTTGGAACGGTAACGATTGTTGGGGTAGGCTTAATTGGCGCCTCCCTTGGCCTAGCTTTAAAAAAAGCGGGCTGCGTTACAGAAGTTTTGGGAGTGGGGCGTAGTCAAGTAAATTTAGATCAAGCATTAACAATGGGTGCGATTGATGCTGTAGTAAGTCTTCCTGAGGCCGCCGCGCGTTCGCAAATTATTGTTTTATGTATGCCGGTTGCGCAAATGCGTGCCTGCTTTACTGCACTCGAGCCTCTTCTACAAGTCAATACCTTAGTGACCGATGCCGGTAGTACTAAAGGCGATATTATTTTGGCCGCAAAAGAAGTATTGGGAAAAAAGGCCTGCCAATTTATTCCTGCACACCCTATTGCCGGAGGTGCGCAGCATGGTGCAGCCGCTGCACAAGCTGATTTGTTTAAGGGAAAGCAAACTATTATTTGCCCCTTGCAAGAAAATTCTGCCGCCGATTTAGATTTAATTAAACAATTTTGGAGCGCCACAGGCGCAACGGTAAAACTCATTTCAGCAATTCAGCACGACGCTATTTATGCTGCTGTGTCGCACTTGCCCCATGTTTTATCTTATGCTTTGATGTTGAGCGTGATGAATGCGGAAGACGCTGCTGAGAAATTAGGTCACGCGGGCGGTGGGTTTCGTGATTTCACCCGCATAGCTGCCTCTAGCCCCGAAATGTGGCGCGATATTTGTTTAGCTAATCGGGTAGCGATCCTGCATGAATTAGATCAATATCTTGCTATCACAAAACACTTACGTGATTTAATTGCCAATAGCGATGGCACTGCCTTAGAAAAATTATTTATTAAAGCGAGTGAGGCGCGCCAAAAATGGACTGGGTCTGAATGACTGAGTTTAATCAAGCTCCAATGATTCAATTGGGCCCATTTACCCAAGCCAGTGGAACAGTGCAATTGCCCGGTTCTAAAAGTATCTCTAACCGCGCTTTGCTCCTAGCAGCTTTAGCGAGCGGAGAAACCCGTTTACAAAATTTATTGGATGCTGACGACACGCAAGTGATGCGACAAGCCTTGCGTACTTTGGGTTTGCAAGTAACTGATCATATCTTTGAGTTGGCTTGTTCGATACACGGGTGTAGCGGCCACTTTCCTGTTAAGCAAGCTGACTTGATGATGGGTAATGCGGGCACTGCTATTCGCCCATTAACGGCAGCCTTAGCTGTACAAGGAGGTTCTTATCGCTTATCGGGTGTGCCGCGCATGCATGAGCGCCCCATTCGTGATTTGGTGGATGGCTTGCGTCAGCTTGGTGCTGAAATTATGTATCTTGGTACCGAAGGTTATCCACCCATTCAAATTAATCCGGCAACAATTTCAATTCCTACTGTCGTGCAAGTACGGGGCGATGTTTCCAGTCAGTTTTTAACCGCTTTACTCATGTCGCTTCCATTGGTGGCAAAACAAACCATTCGCCTTGAAGTAGTGGGGGATTTAATTTCTCGTCCCTATATCGAGATTACGCTCAAGATGATGGCTTTATTTGGGGCGATTGTGCAGTGTCCCGATGACCATACTTTTTTAATACCCGCATTTACCGGCACTGCGTACCAAAGTCCGGGTACCGTAATGGTTGAGGGCGACGCTTCATCGGCATCTTATTTTTTAGCAGCTGGCGCCATTGCCAAGGGTCCGATGCGTGTGTTGGGCGTGGGTCGCGATAGCATCCAAGGGGATGTTGCTTTTGTAGAAGCATTGGCGCAAATGGGTGCGATAGTTCATCAAGGCGCCGATTGGCTTGAGGTGGCAGGAGTACAAACACCCTCGGGTCGCTTACAGGGCATTACCTTAGATTGCACGGCTATTCCAGATGCAGCGATGACCTTAGCTGTGGTTGCCTTATTTGCTGAAGGCGAAACTCGCTTAAATAATATTGCTAGTTGGCGGGTAAAAGAAACAGATCGCATTGCTGCGATGGCAAAAGAGCTGCAAAAATTAGGAGCAAGTGTTGAGGAAGGGCAAGATTATCTGTGCATTCGGCCGCCCACTACACTCGCAAATTGGCGCTCACCAGCTGAGGGAATTGATACGTACGATGATCATCGTATGGCCATGTGTTTTTCATTAGCGAGTTTTGGTCCAAAGGCAATTCAAATAAATCATCCCGCATGCGTGGCGAAAACGTTCCCTGATTATTTTGCCGTTCTTACAAAGCACCTTACCTAATCAAATTAAAGCGTAATTCATGCCATCCTTGCCCCCTGTCATTGCCATCGATGGCCCCACTGCTTCGGGCAAAGGTACCGTAGCGGTTTTGGTGGCTGAGGCTTTGGGTTTCCATTATTTAGAAAGTGGCGCCTTATATCGTTTAGTGGCGCTGGCCAGTGAGCGAGTGGGGTTAAATTCTAGCGATGCTGTTGCTTTGGGGCAACTCTCCTCCACGCTGTCAATTACCTTCAAAGATGGCTTAGTTTTACTGCAAGGGGAGGATGTCAGCACTGCTCTGCGAGCTGAGCCAATTGGTAAAAGGGCCTCAGAAGTAGCCATTCATCCCCAGGTTAGAGCCGCTTTAGTGGGTTTACAACGTAGTTTTCGTCAATTACCAGGCTTGGTAGCTGATGGGCGCGATATGGGCAGTGTGATTTTCCCTGATGCCAGCCTTAAGGTTTACCTCACTGCAAGCGTACTGGCGCGAGGCCAACGAAGGTATAAGCAGTTGATAGCTAAGGGATTTTCTGCTAATATGACAGACTTACTGCGAGATTTAGAAGAACGTGATGCACGGGATCAAACCCGCGAAAATGCGCCCCTCCTAATAGCAGCAGGAGCCAAAACCTTGGATACCTCGGATTTATCAGTTGACCAAGCGGTGCGGCAAGTTTTAGCTTGGTATCAAGGTTGAGCCCAGGCGTTTTAAGTAAGTGTGGTTTGTCATTCGTTTTTCTTGTTTTTTAGCGTCTTCAGAAACTCTACAACGCAAATTCTTAAAAGCGTGTTTCTGTAAGGCTTTTGCAACCTAACCCGTCGGGCCTTCCGGCGGCACAAAGTGAATACACATGTCTGAATCTTTTGCAGCACTATTTGAAGAATCCCTAACCCGTTC
>CANKKB010000061.1 GCA_947482555.1 Burkholderiaceae bacterium
AAAGGAAAGTCGGTAGTCGCAGCCGCTCCAGCCAGATTCAAGGACATAGTTTGCTTAGCGGGGGAAGATAAGTTACCCCGCTTTTGATCGAGCTTCGGTGGATTCGCGTTCATAGTGAGAAAATTATAGGGTGCAGAAGCCCATAAACCAAACAAAATTGAAAACCGAGCCTCTACCTGTGCCCACTTCCAACACTCCTAAGGGAGCAAAGGGATGCCCTCTGCTGATTGAGTTTCCCGAAGAATTGCCGGTTTCAGGCCAACGTGAGCGGATTATGGCGGCTTTACAAGAAAATCAATTGGTGATTATTTGTGGCGAGACGGGCTCAGGTAAAACAACGCAGCTGCCAAAAATTTGTCTTGCGCTTGGTCGTGGACGGGTTAATGGGGGGCGCTTAATCGGCCATACACAGCCCCGGCGGATTGCTGCCACGGCTACGGCCAAACGTATCGCCCATGAATTGCATTCCCCTTTGGGTCAGGATGTAGGTTATCAAGTACGATTTGCCGATAAGACTAGCGCAACTGCCTCTATTAAGTTGATGACTGATGGCATCCTCTTAGCCGAGACGCAACGGGATCCGCTCTTACTGGCTTATGACACCATCATTATTGATGAGGCGCATGAGAGAAGTTTAAATATTGATTTTTTATTAGGCTATCTGCAACAACTCCTGCCTAAGCGTAAAGATCTGAAAGTCATCATTACCTCAGCAACAATTGATGCAAATCGTTTCGCGCAACATTTCGCTGTAAATCAAATTCCTGCACCCGTGATTGAAGTGAGTGGCCGTTTGTTTCCTGTGGAGCAACGTTACTTACCATTAGAAGGCGCTGGTAAAAAAGAAGCCAAGGACTTGAGTGAAGGTGTAGCGGAGGCAATTAATGATTTATGGCGAGAGGGTGCTTTAGGCGCTGGTGATGTACTCGTATTTTTACCGGGCGAGCGTGAAATTCGTGATTGTGCTGAAGTTTTACGTAAAGATCCTCTGTTACAACAGCGTTTTCATCCTGAGATCTTGAGCTTATTTGCTCGCCAGTCGGTAGCAGAGCAAGAGCGGGTATTTCAAGCGGGCCATGGGCGGCGGATTATCTTAACTACCAATGTAGCTGAAACATCCCTGACGGTTCCCAATATTCGTTATGTGATTGATAGCGGATTAGCGCGCGTGAAGCGTTACTCATACCGTAATAAAGTGGAGCAATTACAAATTGAGCCGATTTCTCAGGCTGCCGCAAACCAACGAGCGGGACGTTGTGGTCGGGTTGCAGATGGTATTTGTGTACGTCTTTATAGTGAAGAAGATTTTTTGGGGCGGCAAAAATTCACTGATCCGGAAATTTTGCGCAGCTCTCTAGCGGCAGTTTTATTGCGTATGAGCGCTTTACATTTACCGCGTATACCCGATTTTCCTTTTTTAGATCGCCCTTTGGGTCGAGCAGTAGCTGATGGTATTCAATTACTAGATGAGTTAGGCGCAATTGAGGCTAACGTGACTACGGGTACTGAAGCCAGCACTGAAACAGGGGAGCTAAGACTAACTGCCTTGGGGCGTGAATTAGCTGAATTGCCTTTAGATCCGAAAGTAGGCCGCATGTTATTGGCGGCTCGCGATCATCAGTCCTTAAAAGAAGTGACCGTTATTGTTTCTGCGTTAGCAACTCAAGATCCCCGCGACCGACCTCTGGAGCAAGCCGCCGCCGCTGATGCAGCTCACCAACGATTTGCAGATCCCCAGTCAGAATTTTTGAATTATTTAAAAATTTGGAATTGGTATCAAGATGCTTTGCATCACAAACATTCCAATCGTCAATTAGAAAATTTATGCCGTAGTCAATTTTTATCACCCCGCCGTTTACGAGAATGGCGCGATGTATATGGGCAGTTGCACACACTGTTGGGTGAAAAGGGCTGGCGAGAAAATACGGTGCCAGCGACTTATGAGCAAATTCATTTAGCCTTATTAACCGGATTATTGGGACATGTAGCTAAAAAAGAAGAGAGTGATAAGACCACCACGCCAAATACTAAAGTAGGATCCTATTTGGGCGCACGCGGAATTCGACTTTTTATTTGGCCCGGTTCAAGCCTGGGAAAAAAAGCCGGCACATGGATTTTGGCTGGTGAGTTACAAGAAACTACCCGCATGTACGCCCGTACGATTGCCAAAATTGAACCCCATTGGGTGGAGCAGGTGGGCGCGCATCGCCTCGTCAAGTCCTTGAGTGATCCCTTTTGGGATAGTCGGCAAGGTGAAGTAATGGCGCATGAACGCGGCACGCTATATGGCCTATCGATTTATCACGGTCGCAAAGTGCGGTTTGCGCCCCATGATCAAGTTGAGGCTCGCCAATTATTTATTCAAAAAGCCTTGGTTGAGGGAGAGATGTTTGGGCGAGTAGATACCCCAGCGTTAGCCAAAGAAACTGAAATTGAGGCGAAAAAGCGCTACCCGAATACCTATGCATTTTTTTGGCATAACCGCCGTTTAGTGCGAGAAATTGAGGCGCTTGAGCATCGTTCACGGCGCCCCGATGTTCTAGTTGACGACGAACTTTTATTTGCATTTTATGCCGAGCGCATTCCAATGGAGATTTATAGTCGACCTGGTTTACAGGCTTGGCTGCAAAAAACAGCAACTGCTGAGGCAAGTTTACGCTTAGATAAAGCTGACTTGATGCGTCATGAAGCAGCAGGAATAACAGTGGATCGCTATCCTAAAACATTAATCATGAGCGGCACTGAATTTGCTTTGTCTTATCACTTTGAGCCTACTAGTCCAAAAGATGGTGTGACCTTAATTTTGCCCTTAACCTTATTGAATCAGGTGGATAGCCGCCGCTGTGAATGGCTAGTGCCAGGCATGTGTGAAGAGAAAACCCAAGTACTATTAAGGTCACTACCCCAAAAGTTACGACGGCATTGTGTACCAATTGTCGATTATGCTAAAGATTTTCTTGAGCGGCGGATGGCGGTCGATGAATTTGGTAAGGGTGATTATCTCGATAGCTTGATTCAGGATTTACGTCAAGTCAAGGCATTAGATGTGAAACGTAGTGACTTTCGACTTGAAGCATTAACACCACATCTGTTGATGAATTTTCGCTTGCTTGACGAACATGGTCGGCAATTAGAATTAGAGCGCAATTTGCCGCGCTTGAAGGCAGAATTTGGTGATAGTGCACGACTTGCTTTTCAGGCGGTTGCACTTGCACCATCATCGCAGACCCGATCAACCGTTACCTCTGGCAGCTACACCCAATGGGATTTTGGTGAGCTAGAGGAAACGTTAGAAATTCAAAAGGCGGGCAAAACCCTGTTTGGTTATCCGGCCTTAGTCGATTGTGGTGCTACCTGTGAATTAGCCGTATTTGACGATCTAGTTGAAGCACGGAAATGCCATTGGCTTGGTTTGCGGCGTTTATTTGCCTTAAGTCAGCGCGATACCTTGAAAGCGTTGCAAAAACAATTACCCCATGCGCGAGAAATTGGTTTGTTATTTATGCAAATTGGCACCGTCGATAGCATCATGGAGCAGATTCTGAATTTAGCGCTTGAAAGAGCATTCATGGCAGAGCCACTACCCCGTAATCGTGAGCAATTTCAAGCACGTTTACAAGCAGGCAAACCACGGCTAGCTTTAATTGCGCAAGAAATTGCCCGCCATCTATTAATTGCCTTAGAAGCCCATGCTGATGTGCAGAAAAAATTAGCCCAAGCAAAAGCCTTATCTAGTGCTGCACATGCAGATATTAGCCAGCAAATTCAGGGTTTAATTTTCCCGTACTGTATTGCTGAAACCCCCTATGCGCAGCTAGTGCATTTACCACGCTATTTAAAAGCCATTGTTTTACGCATTGATAAATTGCGTGCGAACCCAAGCCGCGATGCTCAAGCTCAGCGTGAGTGGGAATCCTTAGCGCGGCCTTGGCAAAAATTACTGCAAGGACAGAAAGGCGGCGCATCTTATATTTTGGATGAAGATGCTCGATTAAAGGATTTCCGCTGGCAATTAGAAGAGCTGAGGGTGGCCTTATTCGCCCAAGAATTAAAAACCCCCATGCCGATCTCAGCTAAACGCCTAGAAAAGGTATTACAAAGCCTTTTTAAGTAAGTTTTGATCAGTATCAAAGCATGTGGTACAGAGGACATTTACAATAGTCAAATGAAATTACTTTCCAGTATTAGCGTTTTTTTTGTTTTTAATTTGCTTTTTCCTTACTCTGGCTTTGCGCAAACTGCAGCCACGTCTAATCCAAGTCAAGGTGAGCCAAAAGTTGCCGTAGTTTTAAATTCGGGTGATGCCAGTATTAGCTTAGTAGACATGCGATTACGCGAAGTCATTAAAACCATTCCGATCGGGAAAGAGCCACATCATTTAATGATGGCGCCCGATCAAAAAACCCTGTTAGTAGCCAATGCGGTAGGTAATGACATTGCGGTTTTAAATGCGATAACAGGTGAGGTTAAAGGACGCATTCCAAAAATAATTGATCCTTATCAAATTGCTTACTCACCAAATTCAAAATGGTTTGTAGTAAATGGTAATCGCTTAAATCGGGTGGATATCTATTCTGCACAAGGCAGTGACTTTACTTTGGCTAAGTCGATTACCTTAGCTAAAACCCCCAGTCATATTGCCTTTACTGCTGATAGCAAAATTGCCTTCATTACTTTGCAAGACTCAGCAGAATTGGCGGCAATTGATTTAGCAAGTCAAACAGTTTTATGGCGAATGCCTACTGGCCCAACGCCTGCTGGTTTATGGATGACCCCAGGGGATCAGTATTTATTGGTGGGTATTACTGGTGCAGATTATGTGGAAGTTATTGATTGGCGTACTCGCCAAGCAATTAAGCGCATACCAACCGGCAAGGGCGCACATAACTTTAGGCCACAAGGTGATCGCAAACATGTCTTTGTGACTAATCGGGTTGCTTCCACAATTAGCTTAATCGACATGCAGGCCTTAAGCAAAGTTGGCGAAATTACTGGCCTACCTGCTGGTCCAGACGATATGGAAATTACTCCCGATGGAAAAAATTTATGGGTTACTTTTCGTTTTGCAAAAAAAGTTGGCATCATTGATATTCCAAGCATGAAATTAGCCACGGTTATTCCAGTGGGCAAATCCCCGCATGGCGTTTTCTTTTACCCGCGAGCTGCTTGGGAGTAGCGTTTGCGTAGGCTCATTATCTGGCTGCCGACTTTATTTTGCTTTTTTGGTTTAGTGCAGGCGCAAACTACACCCAGGCCAATTTGCAATAAAACCGTTTATCTTACCTTTGATACTGGCAATATGGCAATGGCTGAAACAATTGCAGCCATCCTGCACAGACAGCAAGTGCGGGCAACTTTTTTTCTAGCCAACGAAAAAACTAGCCGCGGCGATTATGCTTTAGACGAGAGCTGGCGTTCTTATTGGCAAAAATTAGCGCAAGCGGGCCATCATTTTGGTAGTCACACTTTTGATCATCTTTACTTTCAAGGCGATGGCAAAGCTGGGCTTGTCCGTCTTAAGCCACAATTTGGTGCTGAAGCTGGCATTGACAAATGGTATGACGTCCCGACATTTTGCACCGAGTTAAAGCGGGTGAAAAGCCGCTTTCATGCCTTAACTGGTCAGCAATTAGAACCCATATGGCGAGCTCCTGGCGGCAGAACTTCACCCCGTTTAATTGCCTTTGGTGAGGAGTGCGGTTTTCAGCATATAGCCTGGGCTAAGGCCGGGTTTTTGGGCGATGAGCTTGATTCTGGGCGGTTCTCTAATGCTTTGCTGCTAGCGCAAGCTAGTAACAATATCCAAGATGGAGATATTGCTATGGCCCATTTAGGTATTTGGTCACGTAAAGATGCCTGGGCGCCTGCAGTTTTAGAGCCCTTGATTGATAATTTGAAGCAACGGGGGTTTTGTTTTGCTACCTTGCCTGTAGTTGCCGAAAAACCAGTTGTCACCAAACCATAGGCTCAATGATAACGATGCGCGATTTTTTAACCCAGCAATATAGCCAAGCACAAGAGGCTTTGTATCATTATGTGCTCGAGCCATTGCTGTATCAGTTTGGTTTAATGCATTGGGCGGAGGATGCATTTGATGGTAGCGAGTGGCTTATGTTAGGCCTATTGCAAATTTTTCTGATTGCTTTTGGTTTGCGTCTGTGGGAAAAATTGAACCCGGCTGAATTGCAAGTGCGCCATGCAAAGAGTATGGCTGCGGACGTGTTTTATACTTTTTTTCATCGCTTA
The DNA here is from genome assembly GCA_947482555.1 of Burkholderiaceae bacterium. GTDB lineage: Bacteria > Pseudomonadota > Gammaproteobacteria > Burkholderiales > Burkholderiaceae > Polynucleobacter. Next base: position 6,247 of record CANKKB010000061.1, read on the forward strand.
GGCTTATTTCACGCGATTATTTTTATTGTTTTTGCCGATTTCTTTTTTCAATTTGAAGGGCAATTACATGATTGGCGGTTCGAGCGCTTGAATGTTGAAAATTGGTGGCCAGGCGTCACTTCAATTCCGTGGGTTAGCTTCCTCATTTATTTAATCATCTTAGATTTTATTGACTATTGCTATCACCGCGCTGCACATCGCTTTCAGTGGTGGTGGCAGTTACATGCCTTACATCATAGCCAAACTACCATGACAGCATGGTCTGATAATCGCAATAATTTTTTAGATGATGTAATGCGGGCGCTGGTCTTTGCATTTTGCGCTTTAATTATTGGCGTCAGTCCAGGCCAATTTATTTTACTGGTTGTTATTAGTCAATTTGTGCAAAGCTGGCAGCATGCTAATATAAAAGTACACCTAGGTTGGGCAAAGTATTTATTAGTTTCGCCTATTTTTCATCGGCGCCATCATGCTATTCGTCTGGGCTATGAAGCTAGCAATCAACCTGGAGTATTAGGCGGGTGTAATTTTGGTGTTTTATTCCCTTGGTGGGATATGATTTTTAAAACAGCAAATTTTGATCGGCAAATCCACCCAACTGGTGTCGAACATTTGCAATTATCTAACGGCGTATTGAAGCATCAATGGCAGAGCTTAAAGTCGGCTTGGCAAACTCTCTTTAAGAGCACTCATTGGCTTTAAGGGCCTCGATATAGATTAATAGGGGATAGAGATGGTTGGTTTTAGTGGTGTCATTCGTGCTTTAGGTTTGGCCCTAGTGGGGACGATGCATCCTCGGATGTTATGGCTAAGCTTTAGACCATTTTTAATCGTGGCAGTTTTTTGGGGTGTATTGCTGTGGTTAGTTTGGTCGCCGGCGCTAGATTATTTACGGATTTTTTTAAGCGCTTCGATTTTTACTAGTTGGATCGAGCACGCTTTAGCATGGCTTGGAATTGAAGGTTCTCAAACTTGGTTGGCGCCATTATTTTTTGTCATTCTTTTAATGCCAATTTCCGCAATTAGTCTTTTACTGGTGATTGCTTTTACAACCGTTCCAGCCATTGTGAATAACGTGGCCGAGCAAACAGCTTATGTTAAATTAGCAGTGCCTGTTAACGCTCATTTATTTAGCAGTTTTTTCGGTAGCTTGACCTATACGCTTTGGTCCAGTTTAATTTGTTTAGTTTTGGTTTTTCTAACTTTGCCTATTTGGTGGATACCTCCGTTGTTTGCGATTTTGCCGCCTTTGCTATGGGGATGGTTAACCATGCGCTTAATGACTTACGATATTTTAGCGAAGCATGCCACTGCTACTGAGCGTAATGCCCTGTTAGAAAAATATCGCTGGTCTTTATTAACCATGGGAATTTTGGCAGGCTTACTGGGGGTTGTGCCTAGCTTCTTCTGGGCTACCTCGGCGCTAGCCTTAGTTTTATTTCCATTTGTTTCCTTTGTGGCCATGTGGGTCTACTCGATCATTTTTGTTTTTGCCGCCCTGTGGTTTGCCCATTTCTTATTGCATGCATTAATCGAACTGCGCAGCTCAAATGACGTTGCAGTGATTGACCATGACCCGACGCGTGGATAATTGCGCTTATGTCAGCAAATAATCCAACCCTTTCTGCTCAGGATCAGAGCCCAGAGCAACTAAAGCCTCTTGCAGCTCAGCCGGAAGCGGCTAGACGTTTTGGGTTGCTCGTCATAGGCGATGAAATTTTATCGGGTCGTAGAAGTGATAAACACCTTGCCAAGCTGATTGAGTTACTTGGTGAGCGGGGCTTAAGCTTATCTTGGGCACGGTATGTTGCCGATGATCCTGAGCAAATTATTCAAACACTAAAAGACACCTTCGCAAGTGACGATGTGGTTTTTAGTACCGGCGGTATCGGCGCGACCCCAGATGACCATACGCGTGCTTGTGCAGCCAAAGCCTTGGGGTTGAGTCTAGCCCTGCATCCGGAGGCTAAAATGTTGATTGCTGCCCGTATTCAGGCAACGGCTGAAGGTGATCCAGTGAAGGCTGACTTAAATACACCTGAAAATCAACATCGTTTCAAAATGGGTGAATTTCCGCTGGGCTGTGAAATCATTCCTAATCCGTATAACCAAATTCCCGGTTTTCGGCTTCATGAACATCATTTCTTGCCTGGGTTTCCGGTAATGGCAGCGCCGATGATGGCCTGGTGCTTAGATCAGCACTATGCGCATTTATTTCATCGCAGTCATTGGGCTGAGAAAAGTTTTATTGTGCCGAGCGGCATTGAATCAACACTAACTCCGTTAATGGAGCAAATTGAGCAAGACTTTGTGGGTGTCAAGGTATTTAGTTTGCCCTCGGTTGGAGATCCGCTGCGAAGCGGTATTTTTGCTAAACGCCATATTGAATTAGGCGTAAAGGGAGACCAGGGCGCCTTAGACCCGGCATGGCTTGCTTTGCGCCAAGGAACCAGCGCCTTGGGTTATGAAATTTACGATTTTCCGGCCCCATCCGCCTAATTTAAGCTTGCGGGTATTAAATTTAGAGCCGTTCAATTTATGCACTAATTTAGTGCATTATTGGGAATATTAGCCAATTAGCAGTTTTTTTTGGCACTCTAATAGTGCAATAATAGTGCGATCAACACCATGGTTTCAGTAAATTAGCCTTATCGGTATTGCCTTTTATTTCTGAACACAGGAAGAGTGGTTGAGTTACAGCCTGGAGCTTGTTAGATCCAGTATTTTTTATTAGAGGAGATTTGCATGACGAAGACCGTCGCAGATGTGATGAAGTTAGTAAAAGAGAAAGAGTGTACTTTTGTCGATTTTCGTTTTGTCGATACTAAAGGTAAAGAACAGCATACTACTGTGCCAATTTCAG
>CANKKB010000062.1 GCA_947482555.1 Burkholderiaceae bacterium
AAGGTATCGACACCGTGAACAGCGGCACAACCATACTTCCACCAAAAATCAGTTACCCCAGCTTCAATAGCAATGCGGGGTACTTGCGGTGGCAATACTTGCGCTTTGTAAGTCGCACTCTGCTGATCAAAGAGATTGGTACAGGGCATCGATACCACCCGAATTGATCGGCCTTGCTGCGTAAGGTTAGCAGCGGTTTGCAAAGCTAGACTGACTTCTGAGCCAGTAGCCATAATGACGGCGTCGAGTTTGCCCTTGCCTTCCTGTAATACATAAGCACCACGTTGAATCTGGGCAATTTGCTGAGCATTGCGCGGCACAAAGGGACAATTTTGCCGGCTGAAAATTAATGCGCTCGGACCATTTTGACGCTCAAGGGCTGTGCCCCAAGCTACTGCACTTTCGGTCGTATCACAAGGACGCCAGACCATTAAATTAGGAATTAAACGTAAGCTGGCAACTTGCTCGATCGCTTGATGCGTTGGCCCATCTTCACCCAAGCCAATCGAGTCGTGTGTAAATACAAATAACACCCGAATTTTCATTAACGCTGCCATCCGAATTGCATTGCGACTGTAATCGGAAAAAGTTAAAAATGTGCCACCAAAAGGAATATAGCCACCATGCAATGCCATCCCATTCATGATGGCGCTCATACCAAATTCACGGACCCCATAATTAATATGGTTGCCCCACTGATTTGCACGCACGGGTTTACAAGCATTCCAATTGGTTAAATTAGAACCAGTTAAATCGGCTGAACCGCCTATTAGCTCAGGAACAGCAGGGGCTAAGGCGGTGATGGCATTTTGACTTGCTTTGCGCGTAGCAATTGTCTCTGCTTTGCTTTGACATAGCGCAATGTAATCACTTAAAGTTTTAGCGAAGTTATTAGCCAGCTTGCCTTGCATACGGCGTTGCAATTCAGCTGCTAACTCAGGGTAGGCTTGGCGATACGCGGCAAATTGTTTTTCCCAGCTTGCTTGCGCAGCTTTACCGCGTGCTTGAAAATTCCACGCGGCCAATAAATCTTCCGGAATTTCAAAGGGATCATGTGGCCATTCAAGCGCCAGGCGCGTAGCAGCGATTTCCTCTGCGCCTAAAGGCGAACCATGCACTTTATCGCTACCCGCCATATTCGGCGAACCATAACCGATGGCAGTTTTACAGCAAATTAGGGTTGGCTTATCACTCTGTTTGGCTTGCTCTAAAGCTAGCCCGACTGCCGCGGCATTATGGCCATCGACATCACGCAATACATTCCAACCGTAAGCTTCAAACCGTTGTGGAGTGTCTTCACTAAACCAAGGGCCAACTTTGCCATCGATAGAAATACCATTGTCATCCCACAGAGCAATTAACTTACTCAGCTTTAAGGTGCCAGCTAAGGCACAGGATTCATGGCTGATGCCTTCCATTAAACAGCCATCACCCAAAAATGCATAGGTGTAATGATCAATGATGTCAAACCCAGGGCGATTAAATTCTTCGGCCAATAATTTTTCAGCTAAGGCCATACCAACTGCATTTGAAATGCCTTGACCTAATGGCCCTGTAGTTGTCTCAACCCCTGCAGTAATACCAAACTCTGGATGGCCTGGGGTTTTACTGTGCAACTGACGAAAGTTTTTCAATTCACTAATGGGTAAATCATAGCCAGAAAGATGCAACAAGGAATACAGCAACATCGAGCCATGACCATTTGAGAGTACAAAACGGTCGCGATTTAGCCACTGTGGATCACTAGGGTTATGTTTTAAATGTTGATCCCATAAAGCAACCGCAATATCGGCCATCCCCATAGGCATTCCTGGGTGACCTGAGTTGGCTTTTTGCACTGCATCCATCGCTAAATGCCGAATCGCATTGGCCATGCGGATTTGTAAAATTGGATTGGGGGGATTTGGCATCGTTAGTCTGAATTTCGCTATATATTAGGTAATGCCTCAATTTTATCTTCCCCCGCCTTGGATTCCCGAAAAACCGCTTGGTTTGCCCGCTGAATTAGTACACCACTTGCGGGTCCGGCGCATTCAAACAGGTGAAACTATCCCTATTTTTGACGGTGCAGGCATGGTGGCCAAAGCCACTATTCTTGAATTAGGAAATAAATCAGGCTTGGCTTCACTTAGCGCTATTCACCCAGATCGGCAGCGTGAATCCCCTTATGCAATTACGCTGGCACAGGCCTTAGCCGGAGGCGACAAAATGGATTGGATTGTGGAAAAAGCGGTTGAAACTGGGGTTCAATCGATCGTACCCTTGCAATGTGAGCGCTCGCTATTAAAACTGCTGCGCGCAAGCGATGCTGAACGGGCGGAAAAACGTCGTCTGCATTGGGCAGGCATTGTGCAAGCAGCGTGCGAGCAATGTGACCGTACCGTCTTGCCATCCCTAGAACCCATCCAGAGTTTTGAGACCTTCTTGACAACCCAGCCGGTGCCCGCCTTAAAAATATTACTCAGCCCTGATGCCAAAGTTCATTTAGCCGATGTTTTAGCTGCTACACCACCGCAAAATTGTATTTTGATGATTGGACCTGAGGGCGGTCATTCACCTGCTGAAGAAGCACTTGCAATAGCTGCAGGCTACCAATTACTGTCTTTAGGAGAGCGAATTTTACGCACAGAAACTGCTGGAATTGTGGCGATCACCACCGTACATGCAATCTGGCGCTAATGTACTCAGCAGCTTAGGCGAAAGAATAAAATACGCGATAAGGAACGCGGCGCTCGGACCAAAAATCAACTGCGTCACGGAAAACATCGAGTAAGGTTTCACGCGCCTCTTTATCAAATTTTTGTGTACAAGGCAGGCCTTCGAGCACCACCACAAAGCCCGGTTGTGGACCAGCTTTATCGACTAAGGTAGTTAAAGCATCTAACAGGGGATCAAAATTCTTCGCCTGCTGTTTGGTAAACATATAGGCATTAGCAATAGACTCAAGGACCTCGCCCTTGGTCATTGCCTGCGCACAATTGGTATACACAAAGTGTTGCCCAAGCTCACTGGCGGCCTCCATGAGGTCGTTAGTCCGAAAAGCTCGGATCGATTGCACAATATTGGGACGCACACTACGAAGCATGGCAGGTGGTCCTGCATCCCGAATGGCTAAAGCTGCACGCCAAGAAGCTGTCACTTTTTTCCCCAAAACTTGATTTGCTGCAAAGGTTTGTAAATGAGATAAACCACCCTGCGCATAAATGCTGGCAGCCGAAGATTCAATTTCTGTTCGGTCGCTGTTATCCCATTCTTCCGCACGGCTATGGTCTTCTAAGCTTACTGAAGAGTTATTTTCAGGAAGGGTATTCATCATGAATAGGAGATTAACCCGAACCGGCAATCAAATCAAGCCTCAATATGGTGATTTTTAGCTAAGTATATGATTTTATTAGATAAAATTATATGGATTTATTCACTAACCTAAGCTTAAGAGGGGTATTTTTAGACCCTTAAATGAGTCCTCGAGCATGGCTGGCAGCCTCCACGACCGCCAGGGTTGTCACATTCACAATGCGCCTAACAGTGGCTGCGGGAGTCAAAATATGCACTGGCTTGGCCACCCCTAGCAAGAGGGGTCCAATTGCAATGCCATTACCAGCAGCGGTTTTTAGTAAATTATAAGAAATATTGGCGGCATCAATATTAGGTAAGACCAGCAAATTGGCTTCACCATGCAACGATGAAGACGTCACAGCAGCGGCGCGAATTTCTGGATCGAGCGCGCAATCGCCATGCATTTCCCCATCCACCTCTAAAGTCGGTGCTAACTGCTTTAATAAAGCTAACACGGTGCGCATTTTGAGCGCTGAAGGTGAATCGCTAGAACCAAAATTGGAGTGCGAGAGTAAAGCTACTTTAGGCACAATGCCTAACTTGCGTAACTCACCTGCTGCCATCAGGGTAATTTCCGCTAATTGCTCGGCACTTGGATCGGCATTGATATGGGTATCTACTAAGAAAATTTGCCGCCCTGGTAAAACTAAGCCACTCATCGCGCCATAAACATTTGCCCCAGGTTCGCGCCCAATGACGGCATCGATATATTGCAAATGCGTATTGACATCGCTAATCGTGCCGCAAATCATGCCATCGGCAAACCCTTTGGTAATTAAGGTTGCCCCAATTAAGGTATTGCGTCGACGCATTTCTAATTTAGCAAATGATTCAGTCACACCTTGGCGCTCAGTCAGTCTAAGATAATTCTGCCAAAAATCACGGTAGCGTGGGTCGCTTTCAGGGTTAACAACCTCAATATCAGCATTAAGCTGCATACGTAAACCAAATTTTTCGATGCGGTGCTCAATGACGCTGGGGCGACCAATTAAGATCGGGGTAACTAAGCCCTCATCCAACATAATTTGTACTGCGCGCAAAACCCGTTCGTCCTCGCCCTCACTAAATACAATGCGTTTTTGATCAGCTGGAATTCGCTTTGCAATACTAAACAAGGGCTTCATCATGGTGCCCGAGTGATACACAAATTGTTGCAACTGATCACGATAGGCGCTGAAATCTTTAATCGGTCGTAGGGCAACACCATCATCCATCGCAGCTTTAGCTACTGCCGGAGCAATTACCGTTATTAAGCGGGGATCAAAGGGCTTGGGAATCAAATACTCGGGGCCAAAGGAGAGGTTTTCGGTGCTATATACCGCTGCGACAATTTCGCTTTGCTCAGCTTGTGCCAGCTCTGCAACTGCTTTCACTGCGGCGATTTCCATGCCACGCGTAATGGTCGTTGCCCCCACATCGAGTGCCCCACGAAAAATAAATGGGAAACACAGCACGTTGTTCACTTGATTCGGATAATCGGTGCGCCCTGTTGCCATCAAAGCGTCTGGTCTCACTGCCTTCACTTCTTCAGGGAGAATTTCTGGTGTAGGATTCGCTAAGGCGTAAACCAAAGGCCGCTCAGCCATTTTTTTTACCATTTCTGGCTTTACGACTCCGCCAGCAGATAAGCCCAAGAAAATATCGGCGCCTTCCATCACTTCGGACAAGGTGCGTAATTGCGTCACTTGTGCAAAAGGATCTTTTTGTGGATCCATTAATTCTTTGCGGCCTTCATACACCACACCAGCAATATCGGTGACCCAAATATGCTTACGGGGTAATCCTAAATCAACTAGCAAATCTAAGCAGGCTAAAGCAGCTGCACCAGCGCCAGAAGTCACTAACTTCACTTGCTTGAGATCTTTGCCAACCACCTTCAGGCCATTTAGAATCGCTGCTGCCACAACAATTGCCGTGCCATGTTGATCATCATGAAAAACCGGAATTTTCATGCGTGCGCGTAATTTGCGCTCTACCACGAAGCAATCAGGGGCCTTAATATCTTCTAAATTAATGCCCCCAAAGGTAGGCTCTAAAGCGGCAATGATTTCGACTAATTTATCGGGATCATTTTCATTCACCTCAATATCAAAGACATCAATCCCGGCGAATTTTTTGAATAGAACCGACTTTCCTTCCATCACGGGCTTACTCGCGAGCGGGCCAATATTACCTAAGCCTAAAACTGCTGTGCCATTTGTGATTACGCCCACCAAATTGCCGCGCGCGGTGTAGCGGAATGCGTTTGCTGGATCACGGGCAATTTCTTCACATGCAGCGGCGACGCCGGGCGTGTAGGCCAAGGCTAAATCGCGTTGATTAGTTAATTGCTTGGTAGGAGCAATAGCAATTTTGCCAGGCGTTGGAAACTCGTGATACTGCAAAGCCGCCTCACGCAGGGCTTTAATTTGCTGCTCTTTTGCGGTTTCTCCTGCACTCATGCGCTCTCTCGTCCCAATCGCGCCCAATTTAAAGGTTTCTGGGCTAAAAACCCCTATTCTAGTCCTCCCGCGCCATCTAGTCCCTCTGCCTAGTTAGCACTTGCAACATAAAATAGCCAGATGACTGCGCCAGCCAAACTTCCACTAGATTCCTCACTGAGTTCATCAATGAGTGAATTTGCCTTAATAGAGAAATACTTTAAGGCAGGCGCGAGCGCAATGGTGCCAATAATTAATACTAATGCTAAGGATCACATATCGGTTGCACTTGGTATTGGTGATGACTGTGCCTTACTAAAAACATCTCAAGATGAATTATTGGCAATCAGTACTGACATGTTAGTGGAAGGGCGGCATTTTTTACCTGGCACAAATCCTCAGTGGCTAGGACATAAAGCGTTAGCGGTAAACCTTTCAGACCTCGCAGCAATGGGTGCCCAGCCGATTGCCTTTACTTTAGCTCTCGCCTTGCCTGCAACCGACCCTGGGTGGTTAGATAATTTTAGTCGGGGTTTATTTCAACTTGCTAAACAATTTAACTGTCACCTCATTGGCGGAGATACCACTGCTGGGCCGTTGACAATTTCGATCACCATCATGGGTAGCGTGGGCAATCAGCAGGTACTGCGCCGAGAAGGAGCAAAACTCGGTGATGATATTTGGGTCTCGGGTTGCGTTGGTGATGCACGCTTAGCGCTAGGCTCACTGCGTCAGGAGTGGTCAATTAGTGATCTTGCTTTAGCTGAGGTCTTACCACGCATGCATTTGCCTACTCCACGAATTGCCTTGGGCCTCGGTTTAAGGTCACTAGCCAGTGCCGCAATTGATATTTCCGATGGTCTCCTCGGTGATTTGCGTCATCTCTTAAGAGCCTCGCATGTTGGCGCTGTGATTGATGTATCAGCACTACCAATTTCAGCTTCGCTGGCGCAGCAACCGGAAACAATTCGCTGGCAATGTGCGGCTGCAGGTGGTGATGACTATGAATTATGTTTTACTGCATCACCCGAAAGACGCGCACAAATAGAATCCTTAAGTCAAAAATTATCTCTACCCGTGACGCGTATTGGTTTTACAAGTGAGTCTGCTGAAGCCGCCATCGATCTCTTAGATGGTCAAGGGCAAGCAATCGCAGCAAGCGTGGCCGTAAATTTACTGCGCTCATTTGATCATTTTGCATAATTGCTCATGCTGATCCAAACCCAAGTCTCTTTGCGCTGGATGCTACAAACTGGTAACCGCACTTTAGCACTTGGCTTTGGCAGTGGCCTCAGCCCTTTAGCGCCAGGTACCCTAGGCACTTTATGGGCTTGGGCAACATTTTGGCTGGGCAACTATTTTTTTTCAGCTAACGATTGGGCCTGGATTATTGCGCTTGGTTTCGTTTTTGGTTGTTGGCTTTGTGGTTCGGTAAGCAAAGAAATTGGTCAAGCCGATTTCGGCGGCATTGTTTGGGATGAAATCATCGCCTTTTGGCTCATCTTATTTTTTATCATGCCTACAAACTATTGGATGCAGACTGCAGCCTTCGTTTTATTTCGTTTCTTTGATGCCGTCAAACCTGGGCCAATCCACTTAGTAGATGGCTATTTTAAAAAAGCTCCAGTAGTAGAAAACCCCAATTTTTGGCAAACCCTGTGGTATGGTTTTGGCATCATGATTGATGATGCCGTGGCAGCTTTCTTTACACTTTTAGTCATTGCTTTATTTCAGACGCTGGTAGCTTGATGATCACAGAAAATTCGACCGTAAACTCCGTTGCGCAATTAGCGCAGTTATTAGGCTCACAACTAAGCCAACACAGTTGGCGTGTGGCGCTTGCGGAGTCGTGTACAGGTGGCTTGGTGTGCGCCAGTCTCACTGAAATTGCGGGGTCAAGCGCCTGGTTTGAGCGGGGTTACATTACCTATAGCAATCAAGCCAAGAGTGAGTGTCTTGGTGTTAGTGCTGAACTCATTGGTTCATTTGGCGCAGTAAGCGAAGAGGTAGCCAAAGCAATGGTCGAAGGTGCTCTAAAAAATAGTGCGAGCAACCTGGCAATTGCGATTACGGGTATCGCTGGACCGACAGGGGGTAGTCCCGACAAGCCAGTTGGTACAGTTTGTTTTGGTTGGGCGTTTACGCAGCTAACAAACAATTTGCATTCACCGGCGCTAGTAAAAGTAAACACCCAATATTTTGCTGGCGATCGAGCAGCCGTGCGAACGCAAGCTTGCGCCTTTGCCCTGCAAGGCGCGTTGGCTTTAATTCATCCAACCTTTACGGCGGAAATACCAAAGCGGAATGATGGCTGAAATCATCATGATGCCAATGGCCATGGGATAACCGAGCTCCCACTGAAGTTCAGGCATAAAGCGGTAGTTCATTCCCCAAATACTGGCTAATAAAGTAGGTGGCATTAAGGCCACGGAAACTACCGAGAAGATCTTAATAATTTTGCTTTGGTTCAAATTAATAAAACCAACCGTTGCATCCATTAAGAAGTTAATTTTATCGAATAAGAAAGCTGTATGATTTTCTAATGAGTCAATATCACGCAAAATTTGACGGGCCTCTTCTTGTTGTTCATCAGATAGTAATTTGCTACGCATGAGAAAAGATAAGGCGCGTCGCGTATCCATGACATTACGCCGAATACGGCCATTGGTATCTTCTTCTTTCGCAATGGTTTCGAGGACATCGGCGGCATCCGCATCAGTTATGTCGTCAGATAAAACCTGTTTACCAGCGAGCTCTAAATTTTCATAGACTTCTTCTAAAGCATCGGCAGAGTATTCGGCATCGGTGGAATACAAGTCTAATAAAACATCTTTCGCATTACTGACTGAACCTGGACGTAAGCGGGCCCGAAGCCGCACTAAGCGGAAAACTGGCAAATCTTCATCATGGATTGAAAAGAGGACATTTTTTGTGAGCACAAAAGCAACCCGGACGTTACGCGAGGTTTCGTCTTCATCTAACAAGAAGTCGGTACGAATATGCATATGGCCATCATCTGCCTCAAAATACCGTGCAGATGCCTCCAAGTCACCCAAATCATCGAGCTCTGGTAGAAGCACATCAAAGGCCTCTTTAATCCAGATTAGCTCTTCCTCTTCAGGGTCAACCACATCAATCCAAATGGGATTAACGTGCTGGAGTAGTTCATTGCGATCTTCGACTTGCTCTTGAGAGAGTCGACCGTTTTGCAGGACGAACAAGTTGATCATGGTGAACTCCTAAGGAATG
>CANKKB010000063.1 GCA_947482555.1 Burkholderiaceae bacterium
AAACCGGCAATTCTTCGGGAAACTCAATCAGCAGAGGGCATGCCTTAACTCCCTTAGGAGTGTTGGAAGTGGGCACAGGTAGAGGCTCGGTTTTTAATTTTGTTTGGTTTATGGGCTTCTGCACCCTATAATTTTCTCACTATGAACGCGAATCCACCGAAGCTCGATCAAAAGCGGGGTAACTTATCCTCCCCTGCTAAGCAAACTATGCCGTTAAATCTGACTGGAACGGCTGCGACCACCGACTTTCCTTTTGTTGCGTGGCTCCGTGATGTTGCGCCTTATATCCATAGTTTTCGAGGCAAAACCTTTGTCATTGCCTTTGCTGGCGAATTAGCTCAAGAGGTTGGCCTGGAGAGTCTCATCGAAGATATTGCCATGTTGCATGCCATGGGCATGCGTATTGTCTTGGTCCATGGCATTCGTCCGCAAATTGAAGAGCAACTTAAGCTGCGCAAAATTAAAAGTAAGTACGGTAAATCCAATATGAGTGCCTACCGCATTACTGATGCTGCCGCCTTAGAGTGCGTTAAAGAAGCAGCCGGAGAATTACGGCTCGATATCGAGGCGGCTTTTAGTCGTGGCTTACCAAATACGCCCATGGCTGGCTCACGCATTTCGGTTATTTCTGGAAACTTTATTACTGCTATGCCTTTTGGTGTAGTGGATGGTACCGACTTTATTCATACGGGCTTAGTCCGTAAAGTCGATGCTGAATCCATCAAGCTCTCGCTTGATAGTAATAAAATAGTTTTGCTCTCGCCGCTTGGTTTTTCTCCCACGGGCCAAGCCTTTAATTTATCGTATGAAGATGTCGCCGCCGCAACTGCTGCGGCCCTTAAAGCGGACAAAATTTTATTCTTAACTCCCTATCCAGCCTTACTCGATAAGCATGAAGAGCCAATTACTGAATTATCGCTTCAGCAATTAAACACGCATGTCAGTAGTCAGAATGAATTACTTCCAGGGTTTCGAAGCCTGCTGAATCTTGCCGCGCAAGCAGTAAAGGCAGGCGTCAACCGCGTGCATTTTTTACCCGCGAATCGGGATGGCGCGCTCTTGGAGGAATTGTTTACGCACGATGGCATTGGCATGATGCTGGCCTCATCGAATATTGAAAATTTACGTGAAGCAAACCAAGATGATGTCAGCGGTATTTTGCAACTCACCATGCCGCTTGAAGAAGAAGGAATTTTGGCGCCCCGCGGTCAAGATGTGATTGAACGCGATATTGCCCGATTTTCAGTGATTGAGCATGATCGAGTGTTATTTGGCTGTGCTGCGCTCTTCCCTTTCCCGAATCAGGTTGGCGAGCTCGCTTGTTTAGCAGTCGATAGCGAGGTACAAGGCTCAGGCGACGGAGAGCGCCTCCTGAAGCATATTGAACTGAGAGCTAAAGCCGAGGGTATTACTAAACTTTTTGTCCTCACCACCCGCACCGAACACTGGTTCTTAAAGCGCGGCTTTGTTCGCGCTACCGTCGATGACCTCCCTGCCGAGCGTAAAGAAATATATAACTGGGATCGTAAGTCGATGGTTTTAATGAAGAACGTCTAAAATCAAACTTGATTCGTAATTGGCATTAAAAGAAAGGTTTTTCTCATGGTACGCATGGTTCAATGCATCAAACTGAATAAAGAAGCTGAAGGTCTTGATTTTGCCCCCTTACCCGGCGAATTAGGCAAGCGCATTTGGCAACAAGTTTCAAAAGAGGCCTGGGCTGGTTGGCTTAAACATCAAACTATGCTGATTAATGAAAATCGTCTCAATATGGTTGATGCACGCGCACGCCAATACCTCTTAAAGCAAGCTGAAAAACATTTCTTTGAAGATGGTGCGGATATGGCTACTGGGTATGTGCCACCGCCTCCACCCCAGTAGCATTGCTTACCAAAAGTAAATCAGCCTTACGTTGGGCAAAGAGCCCAACGCTAACGACCCCAGGTATTTGATTTATCTTTGATTCTAGTTGTACGGGTTGGGTAATCGACAGTCCGCGTACATCCAAAATCCAGCCGCCGTTATCAGTAATAAAAGGTTGACCTGTCGTGCCAACCATGCGCAAATGCCCTTCACCACCTAACGTAGTAATCGACCGCATCACATAAGGCTGTGCCAAAGGGATAATTTCAAGCGGTAATGGAAACTGTCCCAATACTGCCACTTGCTTGGAGGCATCACAGATACAAATAAAGCGCTTGGCCATTGCGGAAATGATTTTTTCACGGGTTAACGCACCTCCACCGCCTTTAATCATGTGGCCTGCGGGGTTAATTTCATCAGCTCCATCGACATAAACCGGTAAATCGGTCACTTGATTCGTATCGAGGACATAAAAACCCCGTTGGATGAGGCGTTGCGTACTAGCCATTGAACTAGAAACAACCCCAGCAAAGTGGCCCTGATGGGGCGCTAACAGATCAATAAACCAGTTGGCTGTCGAGCCTGTGCCAATACCCAAGCACTGGCCAGGAGGTAGTTTCAAGACCTCGTCACAAGCGGCTTGCGCCACCAACCGTTTTAATTCCTCTGGATTCACGTCTACCCCCCATCTGAATTCATTATGATATGACAAAAGAAGATAAATACCGATGAATACCCTTGCTCAACTAAAGCAGTACACCACCGTAGTAGCTGATACCGGCGATTTTGCGCGGATGCGACAATTTCAGCCACAAGATGCGACTACCAACCCCTCTTTAATACTTAAAGCAGTCCAAAAAACTGCTTATGCTGATTTAGTTCAAGGCGTAAAACAAGTGCATCCTCGCGCTAGCGCCACTGAATTGATGGATCATGTTTTAGTCGCCTTTGGCTTAGAAATTTTACAAATAGTGCCCGGCCGGGTCTCTACCGAAGTTGATGCACGCCTCTCGTTTGATACCAGCGCAACAATTGCCAAAGCGCGAGATCTGATTAAGCTTTATGCAAAACAAGGTATCAATCAAGAGCGCGTATTAATCAAATTAGCTGCTACTTGGGAAGGCATTCAAGCAGCCAAAGAATTAGAAGCTGAAGGTATTCACTGCAATATGACCTTATTGTTTTCTTTAATTCAGGCAGCGGCCTGTGGCCAAGCAAAGGCAACACTGATTTCACCCTTTGTCGGGCGCATTACGGATTGGCATAAAGCCCGCTTAGGGTCTAACTGGGATGATGCCACGCATGGCGGCGCCAGTGATCCTGGCGTCAATTCTGTAAAACGTATTTACCGCTATTACAAACAATTTGGCATCAAAACTGAGGTGATGGGTGCAAGCTTTCGTAATATTGGACAAATCATTGAGTTAGCGGGGTGTGATCTTTTAACCATTAGCCCAGAATTACTCAGCAATTTACAAGATAGTTCAATAGCAGTCGTTCGCCAGTTAAATGCTGACGATGGCAAGGACTTACCATCTTGTGAACTCAATACAGCAGAAGCCGCATTTCGTTTACAACTGAATAATGATGCTATGGCGACTGAAAAGCTCGCCGAAGGTATTCGTAGCTTCTGCACCGATATTGAAAAATTAGAACAACTACTTAAATAGCAGCCAAGCGTTGTCTTACCGCCTCAAATAAACAAACACCGCTGGCAACGGAAACATTTAAGCTTTCGACCACGCCCTGCATCGGAATACGGACCAACTGGTCACAGTTTTCGCGCGTCAATCGCCGCATACCATCACCTTCAGCACCCATCACGATGCCAATTGGGCCAGTTAAATCAAGATCATAAATTGATAACTCTGCTTCTTCATCGGTACCAATTAAGGTAATACCCATTTCCTTTAGCTCTTTCATACTGCGCGCTAAATTCGTTACTGGAATTAAAGGTACTACCTCAGCTGCACCGCTGGCAACTTTAGTAACCGTCGCGTTTACGTGTGCCGAACGGTCTTTGGGGACAACAACTCCGTGTACCCCTGCGCCATCCGCTACCCGTAAACAGGCGCCTAAATTATGGGGGTCGGTAATGCCATCCAAAACCAATAGCAGAGCTGGTCCCTCGATGCCGTCAACTAATTCAGGTAATGTTCTCGCCACAGTCATTTTGTCTGCTAGCGCCACTAGGCCTTGGTGCCGATCATGCCCCGCCAAGCTATGTAAACGCTCAGAATTGGCAGAATGCAAGCGATCACCCAATAATGGCGTTGCTTGTTTTAAAAAATCACCCATACGGCGATCACGCCGCGCAGGATCGTAATAGACTGCACGTAAACTTTGTGCATCCAAACGTAAGCGCGCTTGAATTGCATGAAAACCCAAAATGATATTTTTCACTTACGCTTACCTTTACGCACAGGTGGCTTATTGCCAGCTTGTTTATGGGCTCCACGAGCCTTTGCTTTGTGCTTCCCACTTTTCTTGGCAGATGGTTGGCCGCTACTACCGGTAGTGGCTCCGCTAGTAGCGCTACTCTGAACCCCTTTTACTGGTGCCTTGCTATCTGGGCGAGTTTTCTTCGAGGCGGCTTTTTTATTAGGGCGCCCTGTATCTGAAGCCAAAATAACATTACGCGTGCGCGAACCTCCGCCCTCAGCGCCAATCGATTTCACTAAACTAAACTCAATTTTGCGCGCGTCTAAATCAACCCGACTAACCAATACGTGTAATCGATCACCAAGGCGATGGCGAATACCCGTACGCTCACCACGTAATTCTTGGCGGGCTTCATCATATTGAAAATAATCGCCACCTAATTCGGTCACATGAACCATGCCTTCAACGAAGAGGTTTTCAAGTTGTATAAATAAACCAAAATTGGCTACACCGGTAATGGTGCCGGCATATTCTTGCCCCAAATGATCACGCATGTAATAGCACTTCAACCAAGCCTCAACGTCGCGCGAAGCTTCGTCAGCACGGCGCTCATTAGCAGAGCAATGGACCCCTAACTGCCCCCAAACCGGCAAACTAAAGTGCTGCCCCTTAGCGCCCTTATCACCTTGTGCACCCTTAGGTGCCCTAATCCCTTTAGCCTCTAAACGCGATTGCACTGCCTCACCATGCGATTTTTTAGCAGCTACGGCATTCGCACGTGCAGTACCTTTGCGAGGTAAAGTGAGATTCAGTGGTACACGTTCCGGCAGGGTTGGATGATAGGTTTTTTTCTGCAAAATGGCTTTGATCGCCCGATGCGTTAATAAATCGGGATATCGCCGAATGGGACTGGTAAAGTGGGCATAAGCAGGATAAGCCAAACCAAAATGCCCAGCATTATCAGGCTGATAAACTGCTTGTTGCATTGAACGCAAAACTGACGATTGCAGCATCATTGAGTCAGGCCGCGGTTTAATTTCCTTAATTAAGCGGGCAAAGTCTTTGGGCTGTGGTTTATCGCCTCCCGTTAAGCTGAGAGCTGAGGTACGTAAAGCTTGCCTTAGGGTGGCTAGTTTTTCTGCAGAAGGCTCTTCATGCACGCGGTACAAACTATGATGATTATTCTGCTCTAATAAATCGGCAGCACACACATTAGCAACCAACATACATTCTTCAATGACTTTATGGGCTTCATTACGAATGCGGGGCTCAATCCGTAAAATTTTTCCTAATTCATTACTAATAATTTGTGTTTCGGTCGTTTCAAAATTAATCGCTCCACGACGTTCACGCGCTGCATCAAGAATCTTATAAAGTTGATATAAATTACTTAATTCAGTGCGAAAAGCAGCAAATCGAGCAGCTTCAGGCCCTTTCGAATTACTTAAAATTTCCCACACAGTATCGTACGTAAAACGCTGTGCTGAATGCATTACGGCTGGATAAAACTGATAAGCCAAGACAATTCCCTGTAAATCGATCACGGCATCACACACCATGCATAAACGATCTACCCCAGGGTTTAATGAGCATAAGCCATTCGAAATTTTCTCTGGCAACATCGGAATCACGCGCCGCGGAAAATATACCGAGGTCGCGCGTAACAAAGCTTCATCATCAAGGGCGCGGTCAGGTTTAACATAATGCGAAACATCTGCAATTGCCACAATTAAGCGCCAGGCTTTTGACTTTCCAAACAGGGTTGACTCGCAGTACACTGCGTCATCAAAATCGCGTGCATCAGCGCCATCAATCGTCACTAATGGTATGTCGCGCAAATCAACTCGACCCTCTAAATCGGCTTGAAGAACGCCGTCAGGTAAAGCGGCGGCTTCTTTAATAACAGCAGCTGAAAATTCATGAGGCACCCCGTACTTACGTACTGCTATTTCAATTTCCATTCCAGGGTCATCAATTTCACCTAACACCTCGATCACGCGCCCTACCGCCTGGCGATAACTATCGGGGTAGTCAATAATTTCTACGCTGACCACTTGGCCTAACTTGGCATTGCCCTGGCCTTTTGGAGGAATCAAAATATCATGGCCAATCCGCATATCTTCAGGCGCCACAATTAAAACGCCGTTTTCATTCAGTAAGCGTCCAATGACGAGGCGGTTAGCATGTACCAGCACTTCAACAATTTGCCCCTCAGGTCGACCCCGGCGATCGACCCCAAGCACTTTTACGTTAACGCGGTCGCCATGCATCACGCGCGACATTTCGCGCTCCGATAAAAAGATATCTTCGCCACCATCATCTGGTATTACAAAGCCAAAACCATCGCGATGACCTTGTACTGTGCCAACCCGATCGGCCTCGCGTTGCACTGAAGCTTCAGTCTTACGCTTGCTTACTTTCAACATGCATTTCTTTCAAATCAAGATTAGGGCAAAAATAACTGGTTACCCTCTATAATAGAGCCCATTGCCCAGGTGGCGAAATTGGTAGACGCACCAGCTTCAGGTGCTGGCGATCGTAAGGTTGTGGGGGTTCGAGTCCCTTCCTGGGCACCACTATTCCCTGCTTTCCTAGCGTCCCACTCACGACTCTTTTCAATCCAGACAACTGGATTGCCAACTCCAGCAATTTATACCCCTTTTATTTTCCTACGCCAGGCATGCAGCAGTGGCTCAGTGTAACCATTAGGCTGCTCGAGTCCCTTAAAGATCAAATCACTTGCTGCTTGAAAAGCGAATGAGTCTTTGTAATTTGGCATCATTGGCTTGTAGAGGGGATCTCCTACATTTTGCATATCAACAGTGCCAGCCATCCGTTGTAAAGCTTTATTAACATCATTTACCGTCACAATTTTGTGCAGAAGCCAATTGGCAATAAACTGACTAGAGATACGTAATGTAGCGCGATCTTCCATCAAGCCGATGTTGTAAATATCAGGCACTTTAGAGCAACCAATACCTTGATCAATCCAACGAACCACATAACCTAAAATACCTTGGCAATTATTATAAAGCGACTCGCGAATCTCTTCTTTAGTCCAATCCGGATAGAGCGCAATTGGTACAGTCAATAAATCATCCATTAAAGATTCATACTCAGCAGCAGTATCTTTTTTCTCCATGTCTTCTTGGATTTTCGCCACGTTGACTTGGTGATAGTGCATAGCATGCAAAGTAGCAGCTGTAGGTGATGGTACCCAGGCTGTATTAGCGCCCGATTGAGGATGGGCGATTTTTTGCTCGACCATTTCTCGCATGAGATCTGGTGCAGGCCACATGCCTTTACCGATCTGTGCGCGACCCCGAAGACCGCAATCTAATCCAGCTAGCACATTACGGCGCTCGTACGCGTTGAACCATTTGCCGACCTTCATCTTCCCTTTACGTACCATGGCACCGCCATACATTCCAGTATGAATTTCATCGCCAGTACGATCTAAGAAGCCAGTATTAATAAAAGCAACGCGTGCACCAGCTGCAGCAATAGCAGCTTTAATGTTGACGCTCATACGCCGCTCTTCATCCATGATGCCTAATTTGACCGTGTTCTCTGGCAAGCCAAGTAATTTCTCAACGCGGCTAAAGAGCTCACTTGCAAATGCGACTTCTTCCGGACTGTGCATTTTTGGCTTAACAATATATACAGAACCTTTACGGGTATTACCAATCGTTTGCGCTGCTGGGCGATTAATATCATACATAGCTATCACTACTGTCACGACTGCATCTAAGATGCCCTCGTAAATTTCCTTACCTTCACTAGTAATGATGGCGGGATTTGTCATCAGGTGGCCTACGTTACGTAGAAATAAAAGCGAGCGGCCATGCAATGTCACCACGCCATCTTTTGCATTTACTGCGCCAATACCGGCTTTATATCTGCGATCGGGATTGAGTCTGCGGGTAAACGTTTTACCCCCCTTACTAACTTCCTCAACTAAGGTCCCCTTGAGAATACCCAACCAGTTCTCATAAGCGAGTACTTTGTCATCCGCATCAACAACCGCAACTGAATCTTCTAAATCCAGAATAGTTGAGAGAGCAGCTTCAAGCACGACATCATTTACGCCGGCTGAATCATTCTTACCGATGGTTTTAGTCTTATCAATTTCAATATCGATATGAATCCCATTATTGCGCAGCAAAATCGATGAAGGCGCAGAAGTTTCACCTTGGTAACCAACAAACTGTTTCTCATCAACCAAGCCAGTAGTGCTGCCATCTTTTAATTTCACCGATAATTTATTGCCCATAACGGTATATGCCACCACATCACTATAGGAAGCTTTAAGCAAAGGTGCGGCCTGATCCAAAAACTGACGTGCATAGGCCACCACTTTAGCGCCACGAATGGGATTAAATGCTTTGCCTTTGGTGGCGCCATCCTCTTCTGACAAAACATCTGTGCCGTAGAGCGCATCGTACAAAGAGCCCCAACGGGCATTGGCCGCATTTAAAGCATAGCGCGCATTGAGTACAGGAACAACGAGCTGAGGACCGGCTTGGAGTGCAAGTTCATCATCAACGTTCTGAGTAGAAGCCACTACATTGGCTGGTACCTCATCTATATAACCAATTTCCTTCAGATACTGACGGTACGCAGGCATATCTTTAATTGGGCCTGGATTAGCTCG
>CANKKB010000064.1 GCA_947482555.1 Burkholderiaceae bacterium
CTTTAATTTCTTCAGTCATTTTTTTCTAAGTTAAATTCGCATTGGCATCACAACATACTTAAAGGACTCAGATCCTGGAAGGGTTATGACGGCGCTACTGTTGGCATCACCAAGGCTTATTTGTAATGTTTCATGCTTTAGGTTGGCTAAGACATCGAGCAAATAACCAACATTAAAGCCGATTTCAACCGCATCTCCATTATATTGGGTTTCGATCTCCTCCTGCGCTTCTTCTTGCTCCGCGTTGGTAGATTGAATCGTAATTCGATCGGCGCTCAAAGAAAAACGCACGCCCTTAAATTTTTCCGTCGTTAAAATTGCCGCGCGCTGTAAGGCTGACTGCAGCTCTTCGCGCTTAATGGACAAAGTATTTTTTTGCCCCTTTGGAATAACCCGCTGAAAGTCGGGGAACTTTCCTTCAACCAATTTAGAAATTAACTCAATATCCCCAAAATTAAATTTAACTTGATTAGAGGTAAGGCTTATTTGCAACGGAGTGTCGGATTCCTCCAGTAAATGCTGACACTCAAGAATAGTTTTTCTTGGAATAATAATTTCTTGTCTCTCACCGTTACCGCTCGGCGCAGACGCTAACTCGATTTGACTAAAGGCCAACCGATGACCGTCGGTTGCGACTGCAATCACTTGCTTACCTTCAACCACTAACAGCATTCCATTTAGGTAATAACGAATATCTTGCTGCGCCATTGCGAAATGCACCTGACTTATAAGTTGGCGAAAATCTTTTTGGGGCATATTCCACGAAGCAGTGATTTCGCCAACACTTTGCATTACTGGAAACTCAGAAGCAGATAGTGTTTGTAAAGAAAAACGACTTCTACCGCTTTGAACTACCATGCGGCCATCTTTTAGACTAAGTGTAACCGGGCCTTCTGGCAAAGAACGCAAAATATCCAGCAACTTTCTTGCGGCAACTGTCGTTATCACATCTTCTGAACCAACACCAAAATTTGCTGAGGTGGTAATTTGAATTTCGATATCCGTTGAAACGAACGCGATTTGTTCGCCGGATTTTTTAAATAATAAGTTCGCCAAAATAGGCAATGTGTGGCGTCTCTCAACAATGCCACTAACGACCTGTAAAGGTTTTAATAAATTATCGCGAGATGTATTAACCAGTTGCATTGCTTTTAAGTCCTTGTATATATCTTCATAGTAGTAGTAGTAAGGGCGGCCAAAACGGGGGATGACTCAAATAAGTATTTTAAAACAACAATTTACCTCGAAAAAAAGCTGTGGGTAACCTCTGTATAACCCTTGGATAAAATCTGCATAACTCGTTGCTCCTAATGGGCCCTCATAACAAAAAATAGTTCTGCACAACTTATTCACTTATTATCCAAAGGCTTATCCACAAGCAAACAAAACGCAAATTACCCCTTTAGGGTTTGTTCAATAACATGGATCTCATGGTTTAAATGGCTATCGTGCGCGCGCTCCTCAGTAATTTTTCTAACCGCATGTAAAACAGTCGTATGATCACGGCCACCAAAAAGATCGCCAATTTCCGGCAGACTTTTTTGGGTTAATTCTTTCGCCATAAACATTGCAATTTGGCGTGGTCTGGCAATGTTTGCGGGGCGCTTTTTCGAATACATATCAGCGACCTTCATATTATAGAAGTCCGCAACAGCCTTTTGAATACTGTCTACTGAAATTTGTCGATTTTGGATCGATAACAAATCTTTTAGTGCAGCGCGCGCCACATCAATCGTGACATCGCGGCCATGAAAGCGTACAAACGCCAAAATTTTTCTTAAAGCCCCCTCAAGCTCGCGCACATTGGACCGAAGGTGTTTGGCAACAAAAAAAGCCACATCTTCCGACATGGGAATGCCTTCTTGGGCAGCTTTTTTCATCAAAATAGCCACGCGCATCTCTAACTCGGGCGGCTCAATTGCCACCGTTAGTCCGGAATCAAAGCGTGAAATAAGGCGCTCATCAATACCTGCCATCTCTTTTGGATAGGTGTCGCTGGTAATAATGACCTGTGAGCGGTTACTTAGCAGTGCCTCAAAGGCATAGAAAAATTCTTCCTGAGTGCGCGATTTGCCACTAAAAAATTGAATATCATCAATTAACAGCAGGTCTAGGGAGTGGTAGTAACGCTTAAATCGGTCAAAAGCTTTTTGTTGGTAAGCCCGCACCACATCAGAAACATATTGTTCAGCGTGAATATAGCGAATACGCGCATTCGGCTTCTCTTTTAAGAGGTGATTGCCGATGGCATGAATTAGGTGGGTTTTACCAAGGCCCACCCCGCCATACAAAAACATCGGGTTATACGATGTTCCGGGGTTGTGTGCCACCTGAATGGAGGCGGCGCGGGCCAATTGATTGGCCTTTCCAGTAACAAAAGTGTCAAAAGTTAATGCCGGATTAAGCTTAGAGTGGTCCTCAATATCAAATGCTTGCTCATCACTAAAGCCAATCATCTCTTCATCATCAAGCCCAAAATTAGGCTTGTGATTGTTGGTGGCAGCTCCCACAGCAACGGGCAGATTATCGGTGGCGCTTGGGCCGTGAGCCATTGCGTCAGGATCAATTTCAAGCACAAAATTAAGGGTGATGGGGGTGGCAAAATAGGCTGCTGCCAGCCCTTGGAAGCGGTCGGCAAACGTTTTCTTTATCCAATCGAGCTTAAAACGATTTGGGGCTGTAATAGTAAGTAATTGCTCACTTTCTATAAAAGAGCCTAGTTTTAGGGGCTGGATCCAGGTTTTAAATTGCTGCGGCGACAGTTCGCGCGCCAGCAAGCCCAGCGCCTCATCCCAAAAAATAATGGGGCTGGATGCTTGAAGTGAGGGGGGAATTTGGGGGTTAGACATATTTTGAGATACTGATTGTAGCTAGCTCTGAAAGTTATCCACAAGCATTAAAAGCGTGGAAAACCTGTGGATAACTTGTTAACAAGTAAAAAAAGCATATTAAAATCAGCTTGCTACCGCAAAAACCGCCCCAAAGAAAAGCAAAATACCGTATTACTTACTGAAGAAATTTAATCTATGGTTGACCTTTTGGGCTGTAGCAAGGAAAATGGTCGGCTTTCCCAGGATTGATCATGAAAAGAACTTACCAACCATCAGTAACCCGCCGTAAGCGCACGCACGGCTTTCGCATTCGCATGAAAACGCGCGGTGGCCGCTTAGTGCTAAATGCTCGTCGCGCTAAGGGTCGTAAACGCCTCGCTGTTTAAGTTTGCGTTGAAAAGCGCCAGAATTGCAGAGCTTCTAAAAACGCCCCCCAAAAGCAATAAATCCTGGGGCGCGTATTTTGCCGAGCCACAAAACGCAAAACACCCCGATTTAGGTATTGCGGTCGCAAAAAAATTGGCTAGAAGAGCGGTTGATCGTAACGCTTTAAAGCGGATGATCCGTAATCTCGTGCGCAACGCACAAGCAACTAACCTGCACCGCGATGCGGTAATTAAACTGCGTCACGCCGTTGGGAAAACTACGCGCGGACGCTTGCGCAAGCCGGAGCTTAGTACCCTGCGCAACACAATGGCGGAACTCATTTAATGCGTATTTTTAATTTCATTGGCATTTGGTGTATCCGCTGCTACCAAATTACATTGGCACCCTATGTGGGGAGCCAATGTAAGTTTGAGCCCAGCTGTTCCAATTACGCCTGCGAGTGCTTGCGCAACCACAATTTTTTTACGGGGGTGCGTTTAAGTGGTTGGCGAATTTTGCGTTGCAATCCATGGACATCCGGCGGTTATGATCCAGCCACGAAACCTAAACAACCCCTCAATACCTAGGCAATTTATTTTTTATGGATATTAAAAAAACAATACTTTGGGCCATTTTTGCAATTTCTGCGTTGATGCTTTACAACAATTGGTTGGTGCATGAGGGTCGACCAAGTTTGCTTGGGGCGCCAACACCAGCAGGTGGTAGTGCCACGACAAAATCCATTGACGCGAATAACAAAAGTGATTTACCGCCAAAAGTAGGCACAGCTGTTGCGCCCTCTAATAATGGGCCAGTAGCTCCAGCAAAGGACTCCAACTCATCCGGCCTTAGTGTGCTGGAGCAAATGAACGGTGAAAAATTTGTACTTGAAAACGATGTCTTGCGTTTGGAGGTCAGCGCTAGCGGTGCCAACGTAGTGAATGCAAAACTATTGCAGGAATTTAATGCTGACAATACCCCGGTAGAACTTTTGCAACTGAACCCAACCCATCAATATATTGCCCGCTCAGGACTTATCGCCGAGGGCAACCTCGACCTACCCAATCACAACTCAGTATTTAAACTGCAATCATCCGGCAAAGACGGCGCCGGTAGACCCTTCTTGGTGCTGGGCGCGGAACGCAACGGGGTGAAGCTAGAGAAACTGTTTTTGTTAAGCGCGGGCTCTTATGTGGTTGAGGTTGGACATAGCGTGACCCAATCGAATGCCAGTGCGGGCCCCATTATTTTATATACCGAATTAGTGCGCGATGGCAGTGAAAAACAGGAGAGCCAGTTCTATAGTACGTTTACGGGGCCTGCGGTCTATACCCAAAAAGATAAATTCCAAAAGTTAAGCTTTGCCGATATTGATAAAGGCAAACAAGAAATACCGAAAGATGTTCCAGCCGCATCCCCAGCATGGGTTGCCATGGTGCAACATTACTTTGCGAGCGCGTGGATTCCCGCTGATAAAACAGTGCGCGATATTTATGCCGGAAAAATAGACAAGAATCTGTTCAGGGTTGGCATGCAAATACCACTAGGGACAATTGCAGCTGGTACAACAGTTACTGAAAAAACACGCTTATTTGTGGGGCCGCAAGAGGAAAGCATGCTCGAGGGCATCGCACCAGGGCTAGAGCTCTTAAAGGATTACGGTTACCTCACTATTTTAGCCAAGCCGATTTTTTGGCTTCTAGAAAAAATTCATGGTGTGGTTAGCAACTGGGGTTGGTCCATCGTTTTGCTAACGGTATTAATTAAGCTCGTTTTCTTCCCACTCTCCGCGGCTAGTTATAAGTCGATGGCAAGAATGAAAGAAGTACAGCCACGCTTAACCACCATGCGCGAACAATATAAAGGCGACCCACAAAAATTAAATGCCGCGATGATGGAAATGTACAAGAAGGAAAAAATAAATCCCCTTGGCGGTTGTTTACCAGTAGTAGTCCAAATCCCCGTATTTATTGCTTTGTATTGGGTGTTGCTGTCGTCGGTTGAAATGCGCAATGCCCCTTGGATCGCTTGGATTCACGATTTGTCCATGCCCGACCCTTACTTCATTTTGCCGATCATTATGGCCATATCGATGTTTGTTCAAACCAAACTTAACCCGAAGCCGCCAGATCCAATTCAGGCCAAAGTAATGATGTACATGCCGCTCATTTTTTCGGTGATGTTCTTTTTCTTCCCGTCAGGACTCGTGCTTTACTGGGTAGTCAATAACCTGTTATCGATTGCCCAACAGTGGCAAATTAATAAAATGTTTGGAAAAAAACTAGCGGCTTAGGCCCGCATCTAATGCCCGCCAGAAAAACCCCGATTATTGCGATTGCTACGGCGACTGGCGGCGCAGGGGTAGGTATTGTGCGCATTAGTGGCGCCCCAATTCCGCCGGAGCTTGTCTTTGCACTTGTGGGTACGGCGCTGACAGCGCGGCAAGCATCTTTAGTCCACATCAAAAATGCGACTGGCCAAACCTTAGACCAAGCCTTAGCGCTGTTCTTTCCGGCGCCAGCGTCGTTTACCGGCGAGGATGTTTTGGAGTTGCAATGTCACGGTGGCCCACAACTACTGCAGTTACTAATCAAGCGCTGTTTAGAGCTTGGGAAAAATTGCGGCCTAACTATTGCTGAGCCGGGTGAATTTACGCAGCGCGCCTACCTCAATGGCAAAATTGATTTAGCGCAAGCAGAGGCTGTGGCTGATTTAATTGGCGCGCAAAGCGAGGCTGCCGTCCTGGCTGCAACACGCTCTTTACAGGGCACCTTTTCCCAAACCATCAATGCCCTGGTTGAGGAAATTACGGCCTTACGAATCTTGGTCGAGTCCACCCTCGACTTCCCAGAAGAAGAAATTGATTTTTTAGAAAGCGCACAGGCACATCAGCGCTTACAAAGTATTAGTTTGCGCTTGGTAGAATTACAGCAAGCAGCAACGCAGGGCGTCATCTTGCGGGATGGCATGCAGCTGATCTTGGTGGGTGCGCCCAATGTTGGAAAAAGCGCCTTACTTAATCGGCTTGCGGGTGATGAACTAGCAATTGTTACGCCGGTAGCTGGCACAACGCGTGATCGCATTAAGGCATCAATTAACTTGGCAGGCTTGCCGGTGCACTTAATTGATACGGCTGGCTTGCGCGCTACGCAAGACATCGTCGAGCAGGCCGGTATTGAACGTACATGGGAGGCAATTCAACAGGCCGATGCAATTCTTTATGTGCGCGATGGCAGCGAACAAAGTGGTGCAGCAGTGCAGGCCGATACGGAGTTGCAAAAACGCATTGCTGCCGCTGTACCAGCTGGCTGTCCAATATTGGTGGTGATCAATAAAGCAGATCTGCGCCCAGCTGCAGAGAATCAAGCCAGTAACTTAGCGGGCGCTTTACGCATTTCTGCTAAAACAGGTTATGGTATTGAGGCCCTCAGTACTCGCATCCTAGAGTCTGTAGGTTGGTCTGGTAGCAATGAGGGATTACTTATTGCGCGGCAACGGCACGTTGACTGTATTCGTCTCGCGGCAAGTCATTTGCAACATGCCAAGAGCCATGGCTCGAATGGTAACCAAACCCTTGAACTATTTGCCGAAGAATTGCGCCTTGCACAAGAACAGCTCGAAGAAATTTCTGGCAGAACCCTCCCTGATGATTTATTAGGCAAAATATTTAGCCAATTTTGTATTGGTAAGTAGGCCCCCAAGGCTGATTTCGGTAAGGGGAAAAAGAGTTTTAAATAGACCGAAAATGTTAAAATCGACTACTTTATAAAAAATGCAGCGAGGGTTTCCAATGAATCAACCAGCAATCCAAGGCGTGTTGAATATAAACACCCCTGCTTATGTAAAAAATCAACAATTAATTCAATGGGTTGCAGAGATTGCTGCCCTTACCCAGCCAGACCAGGTGCATTGGTGCGATGGCTCCCAGACAGAATACGATCAGCTGTGTGAGTTGCTGGTACAAGCGGGCTCATTTAAGCGGCTTAATCCAGCTAAACGTAAAAATTCTTACCTTGCTTTATCCGACCCACAAGATGTCGCACGCGTCGAAGATCGTACTTTTATATGCTCAGAAAAAAAGGTTGACGCTGGACCAACCAATAATTGGGTTAACCCGACTGAAATGCACGCCACCTTAACCCCATTATTTGCAGGCTGCATGCGCGGGAGAACAATGTATGTAGTGCCTTTTTCAATGGGCCCAATAGGCTCTCCGATTGCCCATATTGGGGTTGAGCTTTCCGACAGCCCTTACGTTGCAATTAATATGCGCATCATGACGCGCATGGGAAAAGCAGTGATAGAGCAGTTGGGCGCAGCCGGTAATTTTGTACCCTGCATTCATACGGTTGGCAAGCCCCTGGCCAAGGGCGAAAAAGATGTTGCCTGGCCCAATAATGCGACTAAATATATTGTGCATTACCCAGAGACCCGTGAAATTTGGTCGTATGGATCTGGATATGGTGGCAATGCCTTACTGGGTAAAAAATGTTTTGCATTGCGTATCGCCTCAACTATGGGTCGCGATCAAGGCTGGCTTGCTGAACACATGTTGATCTTGGGAGTAACAAATCCTGCAGGTAAAAAATATCATATCGCTGCCGCCTTTCCATCGGCCTGCGGCAAAACCAACTTTTCAATGATGATTCCACCCGCAGGTTTTGAGGGCTGGAAAGTGACTACCATTGGCGATGATATTGCGTGGATTAAGCCACGAAAAGATCCGCTAACTGGTAAAACACGCTTGTATGCAATTAATCCAGAGTCAGGCTACTTCGGTGTTGCCCCTGGCACAAACCGAATAACCAATCCCAATTGCATTGATTCTTTAAATCGTGATGTGATATTCACGAATGTAGCGTTAACCGACGATGGCGATGTTTGGTGGGAAGGACTAACAGAGGTGCCCCCCGCGCATTTAATTGACTGGCAAGGCAAAGACTGGACTCCTGCAGATGGTGCGGCGGGTCGCAAAGCAGCGCATCCCAACTCCCGTTTTACGATGGCCGCTACTAATAATCCGGTGGTAGACCCTAATTGGAATGATCCCGAGGGCGTGCCGATTGATGCATTTTTATTTGGCGGGCGCCGCTCTACCACTGTGCCATTAGTCAGCGAAGCCCGGGATTGGGTCGAAGGTGTTTATATGGCTGCGACCATGGGCTCTGAAACCACAGCGGCAATTACTGGCGAAGTAGGTGTAGTGCGACGCGACCCGTTTGCAATGATTGCGTTCGCCGGATACAACATGAGCGATTATTTTCAGCATTGGCTTAATGTTGGCAAAAAATTAAGCAGCGATGGCGCAGTGTTGCCAAAAATTTATTGTGTTAATTGGTTTCGCAAAAATGCCCAAGGTAAATTTGTTTGGCCTGGCTTTGGTGAAAATATGCGTGTGCTTGCTTGGATTTTGGAACGCGTTGAAGGCACCGCGAAAGGTCATGAAACCGTTTTTGGTATTTGTCCAGAACACGCCGACTTACATTGGGCAGGACTCGATTTTTCAAACGAGCAATTTCACAC
>CANKKB010000065.1 GCA_947482555.1 Burkholderiaceae bacterium
CGCCCATGACGATCAAAGGACTCACATATGACGGAACCGGTAAAACTATTCTGCGCTTGACGATCCAATGAAAATCCTAAACGCACCTGACCTGCTTGCGTGCGCTCTGCAGTTAAGGGATTGCCGACACAATCGAAATTGACTTCATCCCCAATTTTTTTTGACGCATTGCGCGGCAAGCCATGATGAATGATCAATTTATCAGACGCATTGAACCCAACTGCTTTATAAATGGTGAATGGTGCAAGGTTGGTTGCTGGGGATTTTTTAGTAGGCTGTGAAAGCGGATCGCGATAACCAGCCATGCGGATTGCTCGGCCCATTAAAGTAAATATGCGGTCTTGTTCGGCCAGCTCAAGCGAGGCACGCTCTAGTTGGCTTTGTTTCATGAGCACTGTACTTGTCATGTTGAGCATGGGCGCCAAGACCATCATGCCAATGCTCAAACCGACGATGCATTCGAGCAAATTCATGGTCTTTGTCTACTGCTTTTTAATTGACTAGTTGACTGCTTTGCTTGTGTTAGCGAATGATCACTGCTCACCTTGATTAGCATTTCAAATGCGCTGGCCTGGGCCCAAAGCTTGGTTTTATTGACTTGCAAAGCAAGATGGCGAGCTTGTAAACCATGGTGTATATCAACCAGCGCAAAGCCGCTACCAACAACGATCGTCATCGCAATTAAGGCTTCAAAGAGAATAAATCCGCGATTGGCTGGGGTTTTCATCCCCTTTATCGTGCTCGTTTAAAGCGGCCTGCGCTATCCTCCCCAACCCATTTCTCCGTAGGAAAATCTGGAATTCACGGTCGAAAGCGCTGAGAAAATGTCCATCGGCTTAAAATGGCAGTCTATGTCAGATAAACAACCAATGGCGCTTGCCCCAATTCTAGAAATCATCGCCGATCTGCGCGCAGGCAAGATGATTATTTTAGTGGACGAAGAAGATCGCGAAAACGAAGGCGATTTAGTCTTGGCTGCTGACCATGTTTCTGCTGAAGCCATTAATTTTATGGCTAAACATGGACGTGGCCTTATTTGTCTAACCCTGACACGTGAGCGCTGTCAGCAACTCAATTTACCCTTGATGGTAAGAGACAATGGCACTGCCCTTGGTACCAACTTCACCATCTCAATCGAAGCGGCCTCAGGCGTTACTACCGGTATTTCGGCAGCTGATCGTGCCCGCACGATTCAAGTGGCAGTTGCCCCTCATGCTAAACCCGATGACTTAGTTCAGCCGGGACATATTTTTCCTTTAATGGCACAACCCGGTGGCGTCCTCATTCGTTCGGGACATACCGAAGCGGGCTGTGACTTGGCCTTATTAGCTGGCGGTTCACCCACTGCCGTCATTTGCGAAATTATGAAAGACGATGGTAGCATGGCGCGACTGCCAGATTTAATGGTCTTTGCCAAAGAACATGGCCTAAAAATTGGCAGCATTGCTGATCTAATTCAGTATCGTAGTCAAAATGAAAGTATTGTGGTGCGCGAAGGGAGTCGTGAATTTAATACACCATGGGGAAAGTTTCAGGGTGTGGTGTATCGCGATCGGCCAAGTTCGGCTATTCACTTAGCACTCGTCAAGGGAACTCCCACTGAAGATCAGGAAACCTTGGTACGAGTCCATGAACCGGCCACAGTACTTGACTTTCTCGATACGGTTGCTACCACCCATTCATGGCCACTTGCGAAAGCGTTAGAAGCCTTGGCAGCTACCCCAGCAGGCGTAGCAGTACTATTAAATGTGGCGGGTGTTTCTGCGCCAAATGATGCGAGCTGGCTAGCGCGTTTTGCCCGGCTATCGAGTGCATCGCCTAATAAAACCCTGCAACGTAAACCCGACTTTCGCAGCTATGGCATTGGCGCGCAAATTTTAAAAGACTTGCAAGTCGGCAAGATGCGCCTCCTCGGCAATCCCGGCCCTACTCCCAGCCTATCTGGATACAAACTTGAAATTACTGGGCATACACCCTTTGTAGAATAAATTGAGGATCAATAAAATTATGTCGAATCATGTTCCCGGTGTGCAGGTTTTAGAGGCTGATCTGAATGGCGAAGGGATGCGCATTGGTATCGTCCAAGCGCGCTTTAATCAAGAACATGGCGATGCCCTGACCGAATTTTGTATTCGTGAGCTATTGCAATTAGGGGTCGATCAACAGGATATTCATTTGGTCACCGTGCCTGGTGCCTTAGAAATACCATTTGCTTTGCAACGTCTTGCTGAGACAGAAACCTTTGATGGCCTAGTTGCCTTAGGTGCGGTTATTCGCGGTGAAACATATCACTTTGAATTGGTAGCTAATGAATCCGCCGCCGGCATTAATCGCGTCTGCTTAGAATCAGGCCTACCGATTGCAAACGGTGTAGTGACATGCGATACCGATGCGCAAGCAAATGCACGTACAGCCATTAAGGGCGCTGACTGTGCGCGTGCGGTTGTCGAAATGGCCAATTTATCATTAGCTCTTACGCCCGATTTAGATATTGAAATGCATCAAATTGAAGAAACCAAATAGTGGCTGAATCTAAAAAAATTATTAAACGCTCTCTTACGCCTAGACGCCGCGCAAGAGAATATGCCTTACAAGGTATTTATCAGGCACTAGTATTGCGTCGGGCTGGAAGTCTGCCGGATATGCGGATGATTACTGAGCAGTTGGCTGAAGATCCTGCCTTTAAACGCTGTCAATTCGATTTATTTGAGGGTATTTTTCAGGGGGTTTTACTGCGCATGGAGGCCCTTGAGGCCATCATTACGCCGGCCCTCGATCGACCGATTAATGAACTCTCACCAGTTGAACATGCCGCACTTTTAATTGGCGCCTATGAATTAGCAGAAGATCCGAGTGTGCCGTTTAAAGTAGCAATCAATGAAGCAGTTGAGTTAGCGAAGATTTTTGGCGGTACTGATGGACACAAGTATGTCAATGGTGTTCTCGACCTATTGGCGCAATCGCTGCGCAGCACTGAAATTCAAGCCGTCTAAAACTCCATAACAATTAGCTTAAATTAAATGCTGGCGTAAGACTTACCACGTGCAGCGTTACGTAACTGCTCACGCTCGCTCAGAACACGGCCGGTGTAACTCGACTCGCCACTAGCAGCATTGGGGCTACCCAAATAACTGCGCAGACCAGCCTCAAGTGAACCAGCTTTGGCGATACAAGCTTTCAAAATTAAGGCGCCGACGCGAATATTGGCTTCCGGAATAAAGGCAGCAGATTTACCACCAAAGGGCGCAAATTTATCTTGATGCACATTCGTTAGTACCTGCATCAAGCCCTGTGCACCGGCTTTACTTTGGGCATTAGGATCAAAACTAGATTCAATGGCCATCACCGCTAACAATAAAGTGGGATCTAAGTTCACCTCTTTGGCTACTTGTAGCGCCTCGTTAATATAGTTCAAGCTCTCACTCGCTGTAATGCGGTACTTATCGACTAAATATTGAGAGACAACTTTACGCTCTTGCTCCGACTTGAGCGAATGACGATCAACTGCTTCGCTATCGATCAGATGACCTGGAATAGCTGCTGCCAAGCCAGCTACTGAGGGGGTTGCCGTAGGCATAGAATAATTGACCGGTTGCAGAAGGGATTCAGCCTGAGTATCCTCACGCTGGCCAACTTCGTGTTTATAACTGGTAAACCACCCAGATGAACCATTAAGGCCTTGCGGGCTGTATAACAAATCACGGGCTACGCCTGGCACTAAAAGACGCGCCAAATCGAAGGGGCCGGCATTTGTACCTGGACCAGCGAGCCACAAACTAATCGCCATAAAAACACCCAAGCCAAATAAAGAGCCGCTCACATGCTTCAGCGAAGCTTTCGCGCCGGGCAAAAAGTGACTCAAATAGTTTCCGAAATTAATCTTTTTTACTGCACTCATGGATTGGGGCTGACTTGCATATTGCAATGCAGCAAATAATGAACATGGCTTATCTTAGAAACTCTTATATATCATGTCAAGTATATAGAAATGAATATACATAACTTTTTGTAGGTATGACTTGCCCTAAGGCTAATCCGAACCCCTCAATAGTAAATAAAATCTATATATATCAATTACTTATAAAAGTTAGTACCCACCCTTTTTGTTATATGAAAAAGGCTGAATTCAACGGCAATTTTGGTCTTTTTGCCGAAAAACCGGACCACAAAACCCTAGATCTAGTTTACGAGCTCGGCATCAACACCTAGATGTAGTTTGTTTGCTAATTTAAATCGACGCAATAATTAACCAACAATAAAGGCTGAATCAATCGGTAATTTACTCACTATCAAGCGCAAACTCCCCTAAAATGAGGCACACGTATTCTCGCAAACCCTAACTGGATCGCTGTCACTATGAACGCCTCACTTAAGCAAATTGATATTCGCTCACACCTAAAAGACGCCACCTTATTTCGTGAGGATGCCTTTATTAACGGCAAGTGGGTTAAAGCCAAAGCGGGCGGCACTTTCTCAATCAATAACCCGGCAACCGGCGACATCATTGCCAATGTAACGAACCTGAGTAGTGCAGACGCTGAGTTGGCAATCGTTGCGGCCGAGCAAGCGCTTAGTAGTTGGCGCTCGAAGACCGCTAAAGACCGTGCCATTGTGATGCGTAAATGGTTCGATCTGATTATTGCTAATACCGAAGATTTGGCGATTTTAATGACCCTTGAGCAAGGCAAGCCTTTAGTGGAATCGCGCGGCGAAGTCGCTTATGGCGCCTCATTTGTAGAATGGTTTGCGGAAGAATCGAAACGGGTGACCGGCGCTATTCTTGAGAGTACTTGGGGCGATAAACGCATGCTAGTTTTAAAGCAAGCGATTGGGGTATGCGTTGCCATTACTCCGTGGAATTTTCCAATTGCGATGATTACGCGCAAAATTGCACCAGCGATTGCTGCTGGTTGCACCATGGTGATAAAACCGGCTGAGCAAACCCCTTTGTGTGCTTTAGCATTAGCAGAATTAGCCCAGCGCGCTGGTATGCCTGCAGGCGTGGTCAACATTATTCCCGCCGATGCGGATCAATCGATAGCTATCGGTAAGGTCGTTTGCGCTTCGCCTACCATTCGCCACCTTTCTTTTACTGGCTCTACTGAAGTAGGCCGAATCTTAATGGCGCAATGTGCGCCAACCGTCAAAAAGGTCGCTCTAGAATTGGGTGGGCATGCGCCTTTTATTGTTTTTGAAGACGCCGATATTGATGCTGCTGTAGCTGGGGCAATTGCTTCTAAATATCGCAACTCGGGGCAAACCTGTGTCTGCGCTAATCGATTTTATGTACATAAAAAAGTGCAGGATATCTTTGTTGAAAAATTTGCTAAAGCCACCCAAGCAATTAAAGTTGGTAACGGCATGACCGAAGGCGTTAGCCAAGGGCCATTGATTGATGATGCAGCATTTGCCAAAGTTGAAAGGCATGTTGCTGATGCCCTCAGTAAAGGTGCCACATTAGTGACAGGCGGTAAAGCCAACGCTAGTGGCCATAATTTTTATGAGCCCACGATTTTGTCGAACGTGACAAGCGATATGCTGATTACCTTTGAAGAAACCTTTGGGCCGGTCGCACCAATCATTCCCTTTGACAATGATGAAGCCGTAGTGAAATTGGCTAATAACAGTCAGTATGGTTTAGCTTCCTATTTTTATAGTCGTGATATTGGCCGCGTCTGGAAAGTCGCTGAAGCTTTGGAATACGGCATGGTAGGTGTGAACACCGGCATTATGTCGAATGAAGTAGCACCCTTTGGAGGCGTCAAACAATCGGGCTTAGGTCGCGAAGGCAGTATTTGGGGTATGGATGAATACCTTGAAATGAAATATGTTTGCCTTGGTCTTTAAGTCACGGGTTTCTCAGCCACTTTTTGATAGACTAAATCCCAGACCCCGTGGCCTAAATTAAGGCCACGGTTTTCAAACTTGGTAATAGGTCGATAGGCGGGTCTAGGCACATACGTTTTATTTGGCGATGTATTACTCAGCAGGTTTTCTGCGTTACCTATTGATAACATTTGTTCGGCATATTCTTGCCAATCGGTAGCCAAATGCAGATAGCCGCCAACTTTTAAACGCTCTGCCAATAACTTCATAAAAGGCGCTTGAATTAAACGGCGTTTGTGATGGCGTTTTTTATGCCATGGGTCGGGGAAATAAATATGCACTCCATCTAATATATTTGGCGCAATCATTTGTTCTAAGACCTCGACCGCATCATGACGTATTAAGCGCAAATTAGTCAGGCCCATTTCATCAATCCGTTTTAGCAATGCGCCTACGCCAGGCTGATGAACTTCAAGTGCTAAAAACTGGTCCTTGGGCCGAGCGGCTGCAATACTAGCCGTAGTTTCTCCCATGCCAAAACCAATTTCTACAATGCGTGGTGTATGTTCACTTAAGGAGTCCGAACCTAATCCAAATGCCTGCGCCCAATTGAGCTGCATTGGTTGAAAAGGGATTAATAGAGCAGAGGACAGTGTGTCTAGAGCGCGTTGCTGCGCTGAAGTAGTACGTCCTGTGCGTAAAACAAATGATCGAATGCGGCTATTTTTACTGCGCGGCGTATTCAAACTAAGAGACTAAGTAGCCAGCAATTGCCTAAAGTAAGCAATGGTTTCTTTCAAGCCATCGTCTAATGCCACCTTCGGCTGCCACCCCAACTTCGCTTTTGCTAAAGCAATATCGGGTTGCCGTTGTTTGGGGTCATCAGCGGGTAAGGCCTCAAACACTAATTTCGACTTACTGCCCGATAATTTCAAGATCGCCTCAGCCAAGGCCAGCATAGTGAACTCACCGGGATTACCAATATTGACCGGTCCAATAAAATCAGCTGGCGCATCCATCATCGACATCATTGCGGCAATTAAATCATCGACATAACAAAAACTGCGGGTCTGTTGGCCATCACCATAAATGGTAATGTCTTTGCCCTGCAAAGCCTGCACAATAAAATTACTGACTACCCGCCCATCATTAGGATGCATCCTCGGGCCATACGTATTAAAAATGCGCACGACTTTAATTTCTAACGCATGCTGACGATAGTAATCAAAAAATAAGGTTTCAGCGCAACGCTTGCCTTCGTCATAGCAACTGCGAATACCAATAGGATTGACTTTGCCCCAATAGGCCTCAGGTTGGGGATGCACTTCGGGATCGCCATACACTTCGCTAGTAGAGGCTTGCAAAATACGCGCGCGAGTACGCTTAGCTAAACCGAGCATATTGATTGCACCATGCACACTGGTTTTAGTCGTTTGTACAGGATCATGTTGATAGTGCACTGGCGATGCTGGACACGCTAAATTATAAATTTGATTTACTTCTACATATAGCGGGAAGGTAACGTCGTGGCGCATGACTTCTAAGTGGGGGTTGCCCAATAAATGCGCTAAGTTTTGTTTGCTGCCAGTAAAAAAATTATCAACCACTAGTACTTCATCGCCACGCTCTAATAAACGCTCGGTTAGATGTGAACCCAAAAACCCGGCACCACCAGTGATCAGTATTTTTTTATTGCCGAGCTGACTGCTTGTATTGCTTGCCATAAATGAGCCTAAATGAGTTGAACCTACAGGTGATCTGCTACTAAAAAAATAAGTTAAGCTATTTTAGCCCCTCGAACTAAGCCCGATCTTGCGGCACATCCCAACTAGCTGAGCGATAGGCTACGATGACCTCAATGAGAATCATGACCATTGCTACCATAAACGCCATAATACCCAGCACAAATGTACCAACCGCAAAGCCTGAGCGGACCGATTCTGCCGCACCCGACTGCACAAAAAAGAGTTCTAAAATTGTGCAAGAAATAAAAAATCCACTCAACACATCAAAAAAGATGCCCGCGGTACACAAGCGGCCGCGCATCTTAAACTCTTTGAGCTCAGCCAAATAATGGTTGCGTAAGTCCACTGAAATGCTCGAGCCGCCATAAATTTCATTTTGCACAAAGCGCATTCGATCGACATTGCGTGCTAAGCGGGCCGTAATTGCTGACAGTAACGTGGCAATTGCAGTGAGCAAGAAAACGGGCGCCAAAGCAAGTTGAATATTTGCGGTAACGTTACTAACTGACAAGTCCATTTTGAGCTCTCGATTCTTTCTACTGGGTCCAGGCAATGAAGCCGGTATAACTGGTAATTAAAATAAAAGCACCAAAAATAATCCGATACCAAGCAAAGGGAATAAAAGTATGGCTTGCAACATAATGAATTAACCACCGCACACAAATAAATGCGGCAATAAAGGCGGCCACAAAGCCCAAAATTAACGCCAATGTAAAGTCAGCTGGGCTCACCAAAAGAACCGTGGCGGGCGCTTTAGAGAGCTTCAGTAATTCATAGATGGTAGCACCACCAATGACAGGTATGGCCAAGAAAAAAGAAAATTCGGTAGCCACTGTTCGTGGCAAACCTAAGAGCATGCCGCCGATGATAGTCGCGCCCGAACGTGAGGTACCGGGAATTAAGGCAGCACATTGCACCATACCTACCTTCAAGGCATCAAAAGCGGATAGGTCGTCGACAGAATGAATGGGGCGATTTAATTTCTGCTGCGCGCCATATTGAACTTGCCGTTTTTCTGCCCAAAATATAACGAGCGCACCACCAATAAAAGCCAGTGCAACGGGAATTGGCGCGAATAAATAACTTTTGATATATTTTCCAAAAAGAATTCCGAGTACAGCCGCAGGAATCGTGGCAATGA
>CANKKB010000066.1 GCA_947482555.1 Burkholderiaceae bacterium
AAACGCGCCCTTCGTAATATCGCCATCATTGCCCACGTTGACCACGGCAAAACTACCTTAGTTGATCAGCTACTGCGCCAGTCTGGCACGTTCCGTAGTAATGAAAGAATGACTGAACGGGTGATGGACTCTAACGATCTTGAAAAAGAACGCGGCATTACTATTTTGTCGAAGAATTGCGCGGTTGAATATGATGGTACGCATATCAATATTGTCGATACACCTGGACACGCGGACTTTGGTGGCGAAGTAGAGCGGGTGCTCTCCATGGTCGATGGCGTTTTGCTGTTGGTTGATGCTGTTGAGGGCCCGATGCCACAAACCCGCTTCGTCACAAAGAAAGCGCTCGCTCTAGGCTTAAAGCCGATCGTTGTCGTAAATAAAGTCGACCGCCCTGGTGCCCGCTGTGATTATGTGATCAATGCCACATTTGAATTGTTTGACAAATTGGGTGCGACTGAAGAGCAGCTCGACTTCCCGGTGATCTTTGCTTCAGGTTTAAATGGTTACGCTGGATTGACTGAGGATGTGCGCTCGGGAGATATGCGCCCTTTATTTGATGCTGTTTTAGAGCATGTACCCGTGCGTGATGATGATCCAGATGGTGCTTTGCAGTTTCAAATTTCTTCTATCGATTACAACAGTTATGTTGGCAAAATTGGTATTGGGCGGGTGAATCGTGGCCGTGTTAAGCCAGGCATGGAGGTCGTTTGCATGAATGGCCCTGATGGCTTGCCATTCAAAGGCAAAGTGAATCAGGTGCTGAAATTTAAAGGCCTCGAGCGCGAGGTGGTTGATGAAGCCATTGCTGGCGATATTGCTTTAGTTAACGGCATTGATGAGCTGGCTATTGGCACGACAATTTGTGCTCCGGATACCCCCGACCCATTGCCAATGCTGAAAATTGATGAGCCTACATTAACCATGAACTTTATGGTGAATACCAGCCCATTAGCAGGCCGCGAAGGGAAGTTTGTAACCAGTCGCCAAATTCGTGAGCGCTTAGACCGCGAATTAAAGTCGAATATGGCTTTGCGCGTGCGCGAAACTGATGATGACACGGTGTTTGAAGTCTCAGGTCGCGGTGAATTGCATTTAACCATCTTAGTTGAAACGATGCGTCGCGAAGGTTTTGAAATGGCAGTTTCACGTCCGCGCGTGGTTTTCCATGAAGAAGACGGTGTAAAAATGGAGCCGTTTGAAAACTTAACAGTCGACGTTGAAGATGCTACTCAAGGTAGCGTCATGGAAGAGTTGGGTAAGCGGAAGGGTGAGTTACTTGATATGGTGAGTGATGGTAAAGGTCGTACTCGCTTAGAGTACCGCATTCCGGCGCGCGGCTTAATTGGCTTTCAAGGCGACTTTATGACTATGACCCGAGGCAATGGCTTGCTGAGCCATACCTTTGATGCCTACTTTCCTGCCAAAGATGGCATTCTAGGCGAGCGCCATAACGGCGTGTTAATTAGCCAAGATGATGGTGAAGCCGTTGCTTATGCAATTTGGAAACTCCAAGATCGCGGGCGAATGTTTGTTAGTCATGGCAGTCCTGTTTATGAGGGAATGGTTATTGGTATTCATAGCCGCGATAACGACATTGTTGTAAACCCGATTAAGGGCAAACAATTAACCAACGTACGCTCATCAGGAACAGATGAGGCCGTGCGCTTAGTTACGCCAATTGACTTAACCTTGGAATACGCGGTTGAGTTCATTAGCGACGATGAGCTAGTTGAAGTGACTCCCAAAAGTGTGCGGGTACGTAAGCGGTATCTAAAAGAGCATGAGCGCAAGAAAGCCTCCCGCGAGTAAACGCTTAGCGGTTGCGCCAATGATGGATTGGACTGATCGGCATTGTCGATCATTCCATCGCCAACTCTCAAAAAAAGCAGTGCTGTATTCTGAAATGGTGACTACGGGTGCTTTATTGCATGGCGATATCCCGCGCCATTTAGACTACTCAGTAGGCGAACACCCGCTGGTTTTGCAACTGG
This sequence comes from Burkholderiaceae bacterium, assembly GCA_947482555.1. Lineage (GTDB taxonomy): Bacteria > Pseudomonadota > Gammaproteobacteria > Burkholderiales > Burkholderiaceae > Polynucleobacter. The sequence continues at coordinate 1,995 of CANKKB010000066.1, forward strand.
GCGGTAGTGAGCCGGATGATTTAGCGCGGTGTGCAGTCTTGGCTGAGCAATGGGGCTATGCTGAAATTGATTTGAATTGTGGTTGTCCTTCAGAGCGAGTCCAGCGGGGCTCGTTTGGCGCGTGCTTAATGGCTGAACCTGAATTAGTGGCGCAATGTGTGCGGGCCATGAAACAGGCTACGCATCTCCCCATTTCAGTAAAGCAGCGCTTGGGTTTAAATCAAATGGATGCATCTACCTCGCCAAATGATTATCAATTTGCCCTGAACTTCATTCTGGCAGTGGCTGATGCTGGTGCCCAGCAAGTGACGATTCATGCACGCAATGCAGTCTTAAAAGGCTTATCGCCCAAAGAAAATCGCACTAAACCACCGCTTCATTATGCGGTAGCAGCTCAACTGCGACGCGATGCCCAACAACAATTTCCAGCCCTCCAGGTTTTGTTAAATGGGGGCCTCGAAAATAACGCGCAAATTGCCGGCCATTGGCAAGACTTTGATGGTTTTATGGTGGGGCGTTCTGCTTATCATTTTCCCGCTATGTTATTGGGTTGGGATGATTTATTGGAAAGCGATGGAGCAGCAGCAGGATATTTACTCTGCGAAACAGATTGGCACCGGATTCAAATAGGCTTAGTCAAGCAAGCGCAGTCGTGGTTTGATTGGTGTGCTCAAGCCGGCAAGCCATTTAATTTGAGCGTGTTTACCCGTCATATTATTGGCTTGGCACATGGGCGGGCGGGCTCGCGCTATTGGCGACAACGTTTATCAGATCATCATGCGTTAGCACGGGTACAAAGCAAAGCGGCGATTGCCGATTATTTCCTTGCGGCCAGTCTTGAGCTAGGAGATTGGGCCGCCTTTGACATTGAAAATGCAGAATTAGGCTAGTTTGGTAGTTTTTTGGCAAAAGGCTATAATTTATCGTTCTACAACGGCGGACGTAGCTCAGTTGGTAGAGTCCCAGATTGTGATTCTGGTTGTCGCGGGTTCGAGCCCCGTCGTTCGCCCCACCGCTTATATTATTAATCACCTTGGCATGTAGCCAGTAACTGCCGCCAACTATTTTGCAGCGAGATTATTTAATTTAGGGTCAAAAGTCGCTATTTGTTTGCTGTCGATTAAACGCATCGACCAATTTGCAAAAGCGCGTTGCTTAATTTTTTTAGTCCCTAAGGTAAAGATATTAGAATGACGTGGATCATTTTTAATTGAACTCCAGAGCATTTCAATTGCATTAGCTGGACCTTCAATAATTTGACAAAAGCGATTGCCTTCGCAAGATAAAACACCCGTAATATTTAGGCTGCTATTGCGAGCAATTGCAAGATCAACTAATTGCATTATCTCGAGGGTATCGAGCGGATTTTTTAATTCACTCACATAACTTAAGCTCACCAAATCGGTATCGCTAAATGAGCTCGAAGTGGGAGGAGATGTTTTTATGCCCATGCGTATACTATAGACTATTTATTACTCTGATTAAATACAAAACTGTAACAAGTTTAGCGTTTATATGGAAATTAGATGAAATTCTCGAAAAAATATTTTGCCCCGGCTTATGTCATAGTCAAGCCATGACCAATTTAATTAATGATCTTTCAGCAACTGGCCTACTGGTCTTAATGGTGAGTATTTTCGTTATTTGTAGTTTATTCACTCTTTTCCTGGCGCAAAAATATTGCTTTTGGCTGCGCCTTAGTGACCAAGGCATTTTTGGGGAAATTTTCGCTAACACAATGCCAACAATATTTGGTTTTATTTTGGCTTTTGTAACCATTTCTGTTTGGCAAAATTACAATACGGTCAACGATCGAGTGTTGCAAGAAGGCCATCGACTTTATAACCTGTATCGCACCATTAATGCTTATCCAACGGAAGTTAAAGGCATGGGTAAGGGCCTGCTAAAAAACTATGCGACTGAAGTGATTAAAACCGAGTGGCCTTTACTTACCCAAGGACAGTTTGATGTAAAGGCATTTAAAGAATTTAATGCTGTTGAGAGCTTAATAGTCAATTTTAAGCCCAATACTTTGGGCGAGCTCGCAGCACAACAAGAAATGCTGCGGCAACTATCGGAGTATCGCGAATTACGGCGTGCGCGGATAGAGAATGCAAAATCGTTTATTGATCCTCCCTTATGGGCGGCTTTATTTCTTAGTGCCGAGTTGCTGATCTTATTTTCTGTACTGTTTAAAACCCATAATATTCGGATGCATGCGTTAATGACTTCAATCGTCGGCACTTCACTTGGTATCGTATTCTTTTTATTGGTGCTGTATAACAATCCATTTTTAGGCCCCAACGCAATTCAGCCAACAGCATTTAAAAATTTACTAGAATCTTTTGCTATTTTGGACGCTAGTTAGAATAGATTTGCCGATAAGCCCAGATGCTAATTTTGGCGAAATATAAAACCAAAAGCATCCCCAATAGATCGCCTATGAAGATTTGAATAAAGGGATTAATAAACGTATTTGCAGTCCCATTTAATAGAAAAAATATACTATGCACTGCACCCCCCAGAAGGGCAGCAGTAATAGCGATAATAAGTAGATCGCGCGCCGTCATACCATCTAATGATGGCTTCAATTTAAGCGCTTTAGCAATTCCTGAATAGGCAACAAATGGCGATAGAGCCGAGAGGCTAGCAAGGAGGATTGCCTGCAGTGGAGTTAGCTCTATAAAGTAAATGCCAATTAATGTGCCGCCCACAAATAAGCCCATCACTCCTACCCAAGAAAAAACAATGACTGAAATGAGGCGTAAACCCGCGGGTAAAAAGACCAGATTGATTGCGGGTGAAATTTGGGTAAATCTAAAGATATATTCATTCAAAACAAATAGGCCAATCCAGGCGCTTGCGATACCGATAATTATGAATGGGGTAATTAGATTGCGCATGGCGCTAAATCGCTCGCAATTTGGAGGAAATCGCTAAATTTTCAATTTGTTCTAAAAGCACTAAAAATAATCATACTTGGAAGACTTGCCTTTGCCAACTTTAACATGGCAAAGGCAGAAATAATATTGAGATAATGTTATAGTGGTATACCCTAACAACATTGGATTTTTATCTACTATGAAATCAAGCGCAGCTTATCTTCGTTTCCTAAACCTATCTAAGAGCATTGAGGCGTTGCCAGCAGCCCCAAGTCTTGATTTAATCGAGCGTGAAGTGTTAAGTGCTTTGGCATTGCGCTGGAATAAAAATCAACCCATTTTAATTGCTGACGCTATCTCTCTAAAAGAGATTGCTTCCCAAGCAACCTTACATGGTCGCCTAAAGCAATTAAAGAAAAAAGGGATGGTAAAAATTGTGCCGGACTCGAGCGATGGCCGCAGAAAATACATTGAGCCAACTCAAAAGGCTTGTAACTATTTTGATCAGATGGCTAAATGTATCATCAAGGCTGCAAAGGCCTAGATATTCTTCGGCAGTTTTTATTTGAGTAAGCCCGCATTTCTTGCGTCTTCTAGGGCGCCAGGAGTTTTTTCTTTCATGAATGCGGGTATTTTGTTGATTGGAATATCAACCAAGACAAACCCAGCTTCTTCAAGCCGTTTTTTATTATCTGCATCGGCATTCAAGAGTGCAAAATAATCTGACATTTTCTGTTGCAATGCCTTAGGCGTGGCCTTAGGCATGGCTACTCCCCGATAGGCACCATCAACCCAATTGAGACCCAATTCTTTGAAGGTTGGTACATCAGGTAGCGCGGGATGACGTTTTTCGGTGGCCACTGCAAGCGTGCGCACCTTCCCTTTTTGTTGAATCGCTAAAGGTAAATAACCCATTGCGCCATCAACGTGCATGCCAATTAGAGAAGAAATTAAATCACCAGTGCCCTTGAATGGAATGTACTGCACATTGACGCCAGCTAATTTATTAAGCCGTTCAGTTGCCATGTGATTAGCAGAAAATTGGGCTGAGCCCGCTAAAGTCATTTTTCCTGGATTCTTTTTGGCGGCAGCAATAAATTCTTGATAGCTTTTGTATGGGCTATCAGCCGAGACCATTAAGGCATCTGGGGTGAAGTGATAGTAATAAATTGCATTAATATCATCCGTTTTATATTGAGTGCTAGGCTCGAGTGGTTGCAAAATAATATGGGGAATATTCACTCCAGCAACAATGGTGCCGTCGGCTGCATAGGTATTGAGTTGGGACCACACCAGCGCACCTCCCGCGCCAGCACGGTTGATTACCATCATCGGTTGGTTATATTTTTTAGCAGAAACATCGGACTGTAAGCGCGCTACTAAATCCGATTCGCCTGCAGCTGGAAACGGAATGATGTATTGAATGGTTTTGTCGGGAAGTGGCTGCGCTAAAGTATGAAAGCTTGCAGACACAAAAATAAAAGGGATTAATAGACTAATAAGACGGCTGATTTTCATTGCGATATCTCCTCACAAACTGCGTTAGTTACATCTTTCATCATCGCATTTCCGCCTAAATCACGGGTATGTAATTGGGGATTGGCAGTAACAGCTTCGATTGCCTGCATTAAGCGGTTTGCAAGGGTAGGTTCGCCTAGGTGGTTCAACATCATCACTGCAGACCAAAAAGTGCCTATCGGATTAGCTAAGCCTTTACCCATAATATCGAAGGCTGAGCCATGAATAGGCTCAAACATCGATGGATAGCGGCGTTCAGGGTCGATATTACCAGTAGGCGCAATGCCTAAACTGCCTGCAAGGGCTGCTGCTAAATCGCTTAAGACATCTGCATGTAGATTGGTGGCAACGATCGTGTCGAGTGATTCTGGGCGATTAACCATGCGGGCAGTTGCAGCGTCAACCAGTTCTTTATCCCAAGTAACGTCGGGAAACTCGCGCGCGATATCGCGCGCGATCTCATCCCACATCACCATTGCATGACGTTGTGCATTAGATTTAGTAATGACTGTAAGGTGTTTGCGCGGTCGCGATTGCGCTAATTTAAAAGCAAAACGTTGAATACGCTCAACGCCGACGCGGGTCATGATGCTCATATCAGAGGCCACTTCAATAGGGTGGCCCTGGTGAGCCCGACCACCTAAACCAGCGTATTCTCCTTCAGAATTTTCACGGACGATGACCCAATCAAGCTGATTGGGCTGGCAATGCCGCAATGGTGTTTCAATGCCTGGCAAAATTCGGGTAGGGCGCACATTGGCATATTGATCAAAGCCTTGGCAAATTTTGAGACGTAGCCCCCATAAGGTAATATGGTCTGGAATGTTGGGATCACCCGCTGAACCAAACAGAATGGCATCTTTATTGCGCAGGGGCTCTAAGCCATCGTCGGGCATCATTTTGCCATGCTGGCGATAGTAATCACCACCCCAATCAAAGCGTTCAAAGGCAAAGGTAATTGGCTGGTTAGCTGCTAGCGCTTGTAAAACAATTTCACATTCAGGAATAACTTCTTTGCCAATGCCATCGCCTGGGATCGATGCAATATTGTAGGTTTTCAACTCGCCTCTTTCTTGATTTTGTTATTTTTATCATAATAGCGCTAAATAAAGGTACGAGCTGAATTGCACTAGCGGGGTTGATAAGGGGCGCTTTTATCAATCATGATAACGGTCGGTATATCGACACAAAAGTCCTTATCAAAAGTAAAAAGATGAAACAAACTGCAATCTTTTTGGGTTAATTGAGAGACGGCATGTTCGGTAGGCGATTTACCAGTAGTTACGGTGGTAGCTACCCCGGCAGTCGTAATGGGGTAGGCGGTGGCCGTGGCAGAAGCAGTGGCGGTAGCAGTAGATGTACCACTAGCAAAAAGAGCCGCCGGGAGGGCGCAAGCAGTACCTTGTAGCAAACACGCCAGCAATAGTAGCGCGCGGAATAGAGACTGAGGTTGGTGCTTATTTAATACCACAGGCGGTTTTATAAACCCCCACTACCCACGAGCCACTGGTAATTTTCTCGTAGGGACTATTACTTAACTTTTCATCAGAAATAAGGGTGCCAGATCCTTTATTACCTGTAAATAGCTTTACCTCTAATGGGCGATAAGCTTGCTTGCCACAAGCAAACTCATTGAGGCCAATGATCGAGCTCAAGGCTTTATTTGTTTTTGGATCTTTGCCGGGGGTTTTTAAATCTAGCATCGACAGAATTTGAATATTTTCTTCATCCACTTTTTTAATCGTAGCGATATCAACATAAATCGTGACTTGATCATTAAAGCCAATTTCTTGCCAAGCAGCAAAGGCGGGAGTACAGGGCAATAGCGTAAAACAGCCAGCCACCAGAACAAGTAATTTTTTCATGCGAATCTTTCTATGATTAAAGGAGTGTTTCAATTTAGCTATTTTATACAGCATTGTCATTTAGGTACGAGATCCAGTTGGCGCAAATATGCAGATGGCTTGCTGGTAAGGGGTAGCGCTTCATTGTTGGCCCACAATGAGTTCAAGTTACGGTACCGGCTACTCTGTACCCAGCCCGATTGGCCCGTAGGATAAATAAAGGTAGACTGATCTAAATCTGCGAAATCGAAAATAATCCGCATACTAGCCGCTTTCTTCGTAACGTAGGGCTGCTTTGCTTTACCTAATTCGAGTCGACCTACATTCACTGAAAAGCTATCACCTGGAAATGGATGCTCAAGATTAAATACCCTATTCAGTAAGGCAACTTTACTAAAGGG
>CANKKB010000067.1 GCA_947482555.1 Burkholderiaceae bacterium
GTGTCAGATGCAATACCTGCCGACCAGTGGCAAGGTCGAACGGGTTTTGTTCACCAAGCAGTGATGCAAGACTTTCCCAGTCTAAAGGCTATGCAGGTTTATGCTTGTGGGTCGCCACTGATGGTTAATGCTGCACGGCGTGACTTTATAGGCCAATGCCAATTACCGGAAGCTGAATTTTTTGCTGACTCGTTTACCAGTGCCGCAGATTTATCTCGCAGCTTAGATGAAACCGTTTCATAATTCAGTTTTATTTAATTTAATTACCCTTCTTGCCTCATGACCAATAAAACGCTGAATACCGACGCCATCATGTTTATTACCCCACGCCCTGAATTGGTGATGGTGCAGGGTGAGGGTTCTTGGCTAACTGATCAAAATGGCAAGCGCTATCTCGACTTCATGCAAGGGTGGGCTGTAAATTGCTTAGGGCATGCTAACGCTGGCATGATTGCGGCGCTAAATACCCAAGCTAAATTATTAATTAGTCCTAGCCCTGCGTTTTACAACGAACCCATGCTGCGTTTAGCAAATCTACTGACTGCGAATAGCTGTTTTGATAAAGTTTTTTTTGCTAACAGTGGCGCCGAAGCAAATGAAGGGGCAATAAAGCTAGCGCGTAAATGGGGGCAAGTCAATAAGGCGGGGGCCTTTGAAATTATTACTTTTGATCATGGCTTTCATGGGCGCACTCTAGCTACTATGAGTGCTTCTGGCAAACCAGGCTGGGATAGCATGTTTGCACCACAGGTTGCCGGCTTTCCGAAAGCCAATCTTAACGACCTAAGCTCGGTCATTGCCTGCATTACCGATAACACTGTGGCGGTAATGGTTGAGCCAGTTCAAGGTGAAGGTGGCGTTATTCCCTGTACGCCAGAATTTATGCAAAATTTACGCCAACTCACACAAGAGCGAAATATCTTATTGATAGTTGACGAAGTGCAATCGGGAAGCGGGCGTACAGGCAGCTTATTTGCTTATGAACAATTTGGCATTAAGCCCGACATCATGACCTTGGGTAAAGGTATTGGTGGTGGCGTTCCATTGGCAGCCCTATTAGCTACTGATGCAGTAGCTTGCTTTGTAGCTGGTAACCAAGGCGGTACTTACAACGGCAATCCCCTCATGACAGCAGTAGGTATTAGTGTTGTTGAGCAACTCTTAGCCCCCCAATTTTTAGCCCAAGTGCAAGCTAAGGGCGAATTATTGCGTAATGAATTACGCCAACTGGTTGCAGAATTTCATTTAGAAGGAGAGCGGGGAATGGGCATGTTGCGGGCCTTAATGTTAGGTCGCGAAATTGGCCCTAAACTCGTAGAAATGGCTCGTGATCAAAATCCAGTAGGACTTTTGATTAACTCACCACAACCCGATTTATTGCGTTTTATGCCGGCCCTAAATACCAGTGACGATGAGATTCGCTTGATGGCTTCAATGCTGCGCGCACTTCTCAAGCAATTGGCTTGACCAGCACCTATTAGGCCTTCATCGCGCCCGGGCTTGGCACGGTCTAATCTCTATTCACCTAGGTAGGCCTTGCGAACCCTTGTATCAGACATGAGATCGGCGCCTGATCCGGCCAAGGTAATGAGTCCGCTTTCCATCACATAAGCACGCTGGGCAAGCTCCAAAGCTAAACGCGCATTTTGCTCCACTAATAAAATCGTCATACCGGCTTTAGTGAGGGAATGAATAACATTAAAAATAGTTTCAACCATCAGCGGTGCTAGCCCCATTGATGGTTCATCTAATAATAATAATTTCGGTTGCGCCATCAGCGCCCTGCCCATTGCCACCATCTGCTGCTCTCCCCCTGAAAGTGTGCCCGCCATTTGTGTGCTGCGCTCTTCTAAGCGTGGGAAAAAAGTGTAGGTCTGATCTAAAAGACGTTTAAATTCAGCTGGGTTTTGCTGCAGAAAAGCACCCATTTGTAAATTCTCAAAAACAGTCATGCGCTTAAATACACCACGGCCTTCAGGCACTAAACTTAAACCGCGCTTGACCAACTCATAAGCAGGTAAATGGCTAACAGGCTGGCGATTAAATTGAATCTCACCAGCACTTGCGGAAATGATTCCAGCTAAGGCATTTAATGTAGAGCTTTTGCCAGCACCATTGGCACCAATTAAAGCGACCAACTCGCCAGATTTAATCTCAAAATCAATTCCCTTAACAGCTGCGATGCCGCCGTAAGATACTTTTAGGTCCTTGACTTGTAAGATATTCATTAGCCATTACCCAAGTACGCACGGATTACTTCAGAATTATGACGAACTTCAGTTGGGCTCCCCACTGCAATAGTTTTGCCGTAATCTAATACCGTGAGGCTATCGCATATTCCCATCACTAAACTAACATCATGCTCAATCAATAAAATTGTTTTACCATCCACACGAATTTTTAAAAGTAATTCACGTAAGTCTAATTTTTCAGTCGCATTCATTCCCGCCGCAGGCTCATCGAGCGCTAATAACAAAGGATCAGTAGCCAAAGCACGAGCAATCTCTAAACGGCGTTGATGCCCGTAGGATAGATTGTGGGCAGTATGATCGGCAAAATCGCCTAAGCCAACATAGCGCAAGAGCGCAAACGATTTTTCTCTGATGTCGCGTTCTTCGCGCTGTACCCGTTTACTTCGAATAACTGCACCAAAGACACCGGCATGCGAGCGGCAATGGCAGCCCACCATTACATTTTCTAAGGCAGTCATTGCCCCAAACAAGCGGATATTCTGAAATGTACGGGCAATACCCGCTTGGGTTACCTGGGCAATTGAATGGGGTAAATAGTTTTTGCCATTAAATTGAAATTGGCCACTTTCGGCAGGATACAGGCCTGTAATCACGTTAAAAAAAGTGGTTTTACCTGCACCATTCGGGCCGATTAAACCAACAATACTTCCCGTTGGCACGCTTAAACCAACATTATCTAAGGCATGTACGCCACCAAAAAATTTCGATACATTTGCAACATCAAGTAATGCGCTCATGATGTTGATGCTCCCCGCTTTTGCCATATTCCTTTGGGACGATAGAGCATGATCAAAATTAAAGCTAATCCATAGATTAACTGGCGCAAAATTTCTGCATCAACAATGATATGACCAAAGAGCGCATTTTGGATTGGTTGCACAACGCCACGCAAGACCTCGGGAAAAATAGCGAGCAATATGGCCCCCAAAATCACTCCGGGAATATGGCCAATGCCACCCAAGACTACCATTGCTAAAACCACAATCGATTCCCAGAGGGTAAATGACTCTGGCGAAACAAAACCTTGAAAACCGGCAAATAAAACCCCTGCTACTCCAGCAAATGAAGCGCCAATCGCAAACGCCAGTAATTTCATATTGCGCGTATTAATGCCCATTGCTTGGGCTGCAACTTCATCCTCACGAATTGCGACCCAAGCTCGACCAATACGCGAATTTTGTAAGCGCATGCAGATCACCGTAGCAAGAAATGCTAAAAGGAGAAAAAGATAAAAAATTAAATATAAAGCAGGAACTTGGATAAAACCAAGGTCTAAGGATTTGGCAAAAGAAATTCCAAAGAGCTCGATTGAGTCAATTGCTCGGATGCCTTTAGGTCCATTCGTGAGATTAATGGGTCGATCTAAATTGTTTAAAAAAATGCGAATGATTTCACCAAAACCTAAAGTCACAATAGCTAAATAATCTCCCCGAAGTTTCAGCGTCGGCACACCCAAAATGATGCCAAATGTCGCCGCTAGAAGGGCGCCAATCAAACAGGCAAGCCAAATTGGGCTATGCAAACCTGCTGGAAAGACAGCGGCGATGGCCGCAAAAGATTGTGTTAGGTGGGGCGATGCTAGCAAGGCAAACGTATACGCGCCCAAGGCGTAAAAGGCGATAAAACCCAAATCGAGTAAACCGGCAAAACCAACGACGACATTTAAACCCAACGCTAATACCACGTAGAGCAAAGCAAAATCCAGTACTCGCACCCAGTAATTCCCGCCCACCGAGCCAATACACCAAGGCAAAATGAGGAGGCTTAATATTACCAACAACAAAACCATGCGGCGCTGGGAAATAAAATTAAGCACGATCAGAAACTCGTTCGCCTAGTAAACCGCTCGGACGTAGTACTAAGACCACAATCAGCACAATAAAAGCAAAGATATCTTGGTAATTAGAGCCCAATACTCCACCCGTTAAATCGCCAATATATCCAGCTCCTAACGATTCAATTAGGCCCAATAACAATCCCCCTAACATTGCCCCGCGAATATTGCCAATACCGCCTAAAACCGCCGCTGTAAAAGCCTTGAGGCCAGGGATGAAACCCATATAAAAATTCGCATTGCCATAGTTAGTCGCAATCATCACCCCCGCTAAGCCTGCCAAAGCGCCGCCCAACATAAAGGTAATCGAAATGACCCGATTGGGATTAACCCCCATGAGCGCCGCAATTTGGGTTTGCTCAGCAGTTGCGCGCATAGCACGGCCTAAACGGGTGCGCTCAACTAAAAGTAACAAAGCGCACATCACCAAAAAAGCGACAACAATAATAATTAATTCTTTTCCAGTAATCGTGACGGCACTGTTAAATAATTGAATCGGCAGTGAAGGCAGCAACTGCGGATACATCAACGGGTCTCGCGACCACACCATCATGGCAATCGTTTGCAACAATACCGACATGCCGATAGCTGAAATCAGTGGCGCAAGCCGTGGGGCATTTCGTAAGGGCCGATAAGCAACTCGCTCTATCGTATAACTAAGCACGGCACAAACGGCCATCGTTATTGGCAAGACCAGCACCAATATCAGCCAGCCTGGCAAAAAAGGAGTGAGCATCATCATGCCCTGAATGAGGGTGAGAGAAACCAAAGCGCCAATCATCAGCACTTCCCCATGAGCAAAATTAATAATGCCAAGTACGCCATAAACCATGGTGTAACCCAAGGCAATTAAGGCATAAATGCTACCTAAAACTAGACCATTAACTAGCTGCTGGAGGAAGGTTTCCATCCGCCCATTTACATCTTGACGACGTCAAGCACAGATTTCTTTTTGTCTTTGTATTCGTATAGTGAAATAACACCATGCTGTAAATCGCCCTGTTTATCAAAGGCAACATTTCCTGTTAGGCCATTCATTTGGGTATCTGGCATGACTAACAAAATTTTGGACGCATCTGTCGATTTAGCCCGCTTCATGGCATCGACTAAAACATAAACTGCATCATAGGTAAAAGGAGAATAAATTTGTACTTCAGTATTGAAGCGCTCTTTATACCGCTTCTGAAAATCATTACCATTAGCCATTTTGCTTAAAGCCATACCCGCCTCTGAGCAAGTAACATTAGTAACCGCATCGCCTGCTAAATCGGCCAGCTTTTCAGTACACATACCATCGCCACCCACAATCTTAGCAGTGATACCTAACTCCTTAGCCTGCTTAGCCAAAGGCCCACCAGTAGCGTCCATGCCGCCATACATAATCACGTCAGGTTTTGTGCCTTTAATTTTGGTCAAAATGGCTTTGAAATCCGTAGCCTTATTATTGCTAGCTTCACGCGCCACAATTTTGAGGCCGGCAGCTTTCACGGTTTTCTCAAACTCATCAGCTAACCCTTTGCCATATTGAGTCGCATCATCAATAATTGCGACCGACTTAGCCTGCAGTTTTTGGGTTACATAATTAGCTAGTGCGGGCCCTTGCTGTGCATCTGTCGCCACTAAACGGTAAGTCGTTTTAAAACCTTGCTTGGTATATTCAGGATTGGTTGCCGAAGGCGATATTTGAGTAATACCAGCATCACTATAAATTTTTGACGCTGGAATACTGGTGCCAGAATTAAGATGACCTACTACCGCAGCCACTTTAGTGTCGACTAATTTTTGCGCTACTTGGGTGGCGGTCTTTGGATCTTCCGCATCATCCTCTGGCACCAAAGTGAGGAATATTTTTTTACCGTCAATCATTAGGCCAGATTTATTAATTTCTTCAATCGCTAAACGTGCGCCATTTTCATTGTCCTTACCTAAGTGTGCAATGGGGCCAGTTAAGGGCGCAACGTGCCCAATTTTCACTTCAGTGGCATCGGCTGGTACTGCCGCAGCTGTTTTTTTATCGCTTTTGCCGCATGCGCCAAGAAGTGATACCAAGACAATCGCACTCACTGCGACACTGATTTGGCGCAAAGTAAAGCGCTGAATTAAAGCTTGCATATTGTTCACCTCTGAAATGAAATTAATCGACTAAACTTTTTGGCAAAGAAAAAACGGTATCTTCAACTATTCCAGGCAAGGAATGTACCTGCCTAGGACCAAACTCTTGAATACGGTGCACAATTGCCTGTGCCAAAGTTTCTGGTGCAGAAGCCCCGGCCGTAAGGCCAACACGTTTTTTTCCCGCAAACCACTCGGCCTGTAATTGCTCGGGGGCATCAACCATGTAGGCCGGAACGCCGAGTTTTTCAGCCAATTCACGCAAGCGATTCGAGTTCGAACTCATCTTACTTCCCACCACAATAACAACCTCGACTTGCGGGGCCATAAATTTAACTGCATCTTGGCGGTTTTGTGTGGCGTAACAAATATCTTGTTTACGGGGTTTTATGATTTGCGGAAATTTTTGCGTTAAGGCATCGACAATTTCTTTCGTTTCATCTACCGACAAAGTCGTTTGGGTAACAAATGCCAACTTAGTCTCGGCTGGAAAACTGAGCTTTTCTACATCGCGCAAATTTTCAATTAAAAAGATGCCTGCATTCACTTGGCCCATCGTACCCTCAACCTCAGGATGGCCTGCATGCCCAATCATCAAAACGGTAAAGCCATCTTTGCACATCTTCACCACTTCAACGTGCACCTTCGATACCAAAGGACAGGTTGCATCATAAATTTGCAAACCCCGAGCCGCAGCATCTCGACGAACTTCTTGCGAAACACCATGCGCACTAAACACCACGATTGCGCCTTTAGGCACTTCCGCCAACTCCTCAACAAAAATGGCGCCTTTAGTCCGCAATTCTTCGACTACATATACGTTATGTACAATTTCATGGCGCACATAAATCGGTGCCCCAAAGCGTTGCAATGCTTCATTGACAATATTGATTGCGCGATCAACCCCGGCACAAAAGCCGCGCGGTTGGGCCAAGATAATTTGATCGAGATTGGAATTCATAGCCTAAAGAATAGCAATAATTTGCGCTTGAAAGGTAATCGGCTTTCCTGCCAAGGGATGATTGAAATCAAACCAAGCTCCTTCAGCGTCAATCGACTGCAAGACGCCGGCATATTGGGCTCCATTCGGGGCATTAAATTCAACCACATCGCCCACGGAAAATTCAGGTGCATCTGCTTTAGCATTTTTCTGTAATGCGGCCAAAGAAACCCATTGAACTAACTCTTCGTTGCGCATCCCAAAGCTTGCTTCAGGTGGAATAACCGTGGTTTTTTGTTCGCCCACTTGCAGTCCGATTAACGCATTTTCAAAACAAGGTGCAAATTGACCCGAACCCAAAAGCAAGGTCGCAGGCCGATCTCCAAAGGTATTAACAAAACTATCCCCATTGGGCAATCCCAAACGATAGTTCAGGGTCAAGTAGGAATTGGGCAATACCTGGGTCTTAGTCATTCTGCAATTGTAGCGAGGGCTACCCACAGCATGCAGGGGGCGATTAAGCAGTGGCCCAAAGCACTGCAGCCCCGTGAAAAACTGCGCTTGGAAGGCGCTCGATCCTTAAGTGATGCTGAACCTACTGGCGATTTTTTTACGGGTTGGCGTACGCGGCAAAAGTGCCGTTGACCTAGCTCAGGACTTATTACAGGCATTTGGTAGTCTCGCTGCACTGCTAACTGCCAGTCTCCAAGAAATTTCCCGTCATCATGGCATTGGCCTGTCAAAATGGTCACAAATACAGGCAGCCTATGAATTGGTAAAGCGGAGTCTGGAAGAGGATATTCAGACGAGCACCGCCCTGACATCACCCCAGCAACTGAAAGCATTTCTACAAACCCAAATTGGGCGCCTGCCGCACGAAGTTTTTCTCTGCCTATACCTGGACTCACAAAACTGCCTGATTGAGTGCCAAGAGCTTTTTCGAGGCTCAATAACGCAAACCGCAGTCTACCCCCGGGAAATTTTAAAAGAGGCTTTAAACCGGAATGCCAGTGCTCTCATCGTCGCCCATAACCATCCTAGCGGCAACCCGTTGCCGAGCGCAGCCGATATTGCCCTGACTGAATCGCTGCATACTGCCTTGCAATTAGTTGATATTCCCTTGCTCGATCACTGCATTGTGAGTCATGGCGGATTTTTCTCTTTTTTTGACTCAGGCCTAATTAATAAGCCTAAAAATGAAAGTGATTACTAACTTATTACGGTCATTAGCAGCCTTAAGGCGGCTCGCCTGAGATTAAAGTAAGAAGGGACTAGCCCATCTAGCCCTTTGCCTGATACAATTTACCCTTTTCGCAATTAAGGAGTCGTGTCATGGCAAAAGTTTGCCAAGTCACTGGGAAAAAGCCGATGGTTGGCAATAATGTTTCCCATGCAAACAATAAAACGAAGCGTCGCTTTTTGCCGAATTTGCAAAATCGTCGCTTTTGGATTGAATCAGAAAACCGCTGGATTAGCTTACGCTTGACCA
>CANKKB010000068.1 GCA_947482555.1 Burkholderiaceae bacterium
ACTATTTCCTGTGTCATTCTTGATGTGCGCATGCCCGGCATGTCAGGGCTTGAATTACAAGAACGACTGATAGCAGAAAATTTGCCCATGCCAGTCTCCTTCATTACTGGGCATGGCGACGTTTCGATGGCAGTTTCGACCATGAAACGGGGTGCAGTTGATTTTATTGAAAAGCCATTTAAAGAAAATGAGCTCTGCAATTTAGTTGAACGCATGTTGATGAAAGCGCGTGCCGATTACTCTTTAGCCAGCAACCGCAAGGTAACCCAAGGCCTACTAGGCAAACTGACTGGCCGTGAGCGCCAAGTACTGGAAAGAATTGTTTCTGGGCGCCTCAATAAACAAATTGCCGATGACCTGAGCATTTCAATTAAAACGGTCGAAGCCCACCGGGCAAATATTATGGAAAAATTGAATGTCAGCACAGTAGCCGACCTTCTGCGTCTTGCTTTATCCGAGTCTCAGGGGAGTTGATCAACCGATAAATACTGGTAAACTGGTTTTATTATTTCCCTTAAACCAAAGAGTTCAATATGCCAGCCCAGTTAATCGATGGAAATGTCTTATCAAAAAAGCTTCGTACCGAAATTACGGCCCGCGCGGCCATTGTTACAGCTAAAGGCTTACGCCCTGGCTTAGCAGTTATTTTGGTGGGTGAAAATGCCGCCAGCCAAGTCTATGTCAGAAATAAAGTGAAGGCTTGCGAAGAAGCGGGTTTTCATTCTGTTCTAGAGCGCTATGCTGCAGAATTATCAGAAGAAGAATTACTTGCACGTATTGCAACCTTAAATGCCGATCCATCGATTCAGGGCATTTTGGTGCAGCTGCCTTTACCAGAGCATATTGATTCGAAACGCGTCCTCGAAGCTATCGCCCCACAAAAAGATGTGGATGGTTTTCACGTTGCTAATGCTGGCGCCCTAATGGTGGGTGCCCCTGAATTCATACCCTGCACCCCTTATGGCTGCATGAAAATGTTAGAAAGTATTGATTACCCGCTACGTGGCGCAAAAGCCGTCGTGGTTGGCGCATCGAATATTGTGGGCAAACCCATGGCGATGTTATTACTACAAGCAGGTGCTACCGTCACGATTTGTAATAGTAAAACCCGCGACTTGGCGCACCATACTAAAGATGCTGATGTACTGGTAGTTGCTACTGGCAAACCTAAAATGATTACTGGTGCAATGATTAAACCGGGCGCAGTAGTTATCGATGTGGGCATCAACCGCTTACCAGACGGAAAATTATGTGGCGATGTTGACTTTGATTCAGCGAAATACGTCGCCGGCTGGATTACCCCCGTACCCGGTGGCGTTGGTCCAATGACCATCACAATGCTCTTAATGAACACCCTTGAAGCAGCTGAAAAAGCAGTTAAATACTCTTAAAGGAAAGTTTGGTTTTGGAAGCCATAAGCAATTTAAGTAGTAATGCGCTCAGCAGCAACCCCTTGCTGAACTTTGGTCGCGGTATTCCGAATTATCCAGCGATTAAGCCGGCTGATATTGAGCCTGCTATCGCCTTACTTTTACAGCAGGCAAAAGCCGCAGTGCAACGTGCGCTTGATAACAGTAGCACCCCAAATACGCAGCTCAGTTGGAATAACTTAATTGAGCCGCTTGAAGATGCTACAGAGGCCTTAAGTCGTTCATGGGGAGTCGTTAGTCACCTCAATAGCGTGGCTGATACCCCTGAATTGCGCGCAGCTTATGGCGCAATGTTGCCTCAAGTTACCGCGTTTTTTAGCGACCTCGGCCAAAATCTTGCTCTATATGAACGCTTTAAAGTCCTAGAACAAAGCCCTACTTTCAAAGAACTAGAGCCAGCGCAACAAAAAGTCTTAGAAAATTCTATCCGTGATTTTCGTTTGGGGGGCGCCGAACTAGCGGCTGCAATAAAGCCACGCTTTGCTGCTATTCAAGATGAGCAGGCGCAGTTAGGCAAGGCATTTTCTGATCATGTACTCGATGCGACCGATAGTTTTTTTCATCACGTCACTAATCAACAAGAATTACAAGGCATTCCTGCCGATGCGCTCGCTGCCGCTGCCGATCAAGCGAAACAAAGAGGGTTGATAGGTTGGGTCTTTACCTTACACTTTCCTTCCTATTACCCTGTGCAGCAATATGCCGAAAATCGGGCGCTGCGGCGATTGCTCTGCGAGGCTTATTTGACTCGAGCTTCAGAACTAGGTCCGCAGTATGGTCATGGGCAACTAGCTTGGGATAACACCGAAAATATGCTGCTGCAACTGCGCTTACGGCATGAAGAAGCGCAGCTCTTGGGTTATGAAAATTATGCGGCCCTCAGCTTAGCTGCCAAAATGGCGGGAAGTGTTAGCGAAGTTGAAAATTTTTTAAAGGACATTGCAAGTCGCGCTAAACCATTTGCCCAAACCGATTGGGATGAGTTGCAAGATTTTGCTAAACGCGAATTAAATCTTGGTAACGACAACAAAGAAGGCTTGCAACCTTGGGACATCACCTTTGCTTCAGAAAAACTGAAACAAGCGCGCTATGCTTTTTCCGAAAATGAAGTGAAACAATATTTTCCTTTACCTAAAGTGCTAGATGGCTTGTTTGGGCTGATTCAAACTTTATTTGCCGTGCAAATACTGCCTGCGAATTTACCCACGTGGCATGCCGACGTACAGTCCTTTGCTGTCAATCAAAAAGATGGCCAAACTATCGCTTATTTTTATCTAGATCCCTATTCTCGCTCGGGGAAACGGGGTGGCGCGTGGATGGATGATGCGCGGGGGCGCCGTGAATTACCGGATGGCACCGTTCAAATTCCGATAGCCTACTTGGTCTGTAACTTCCCTCCACCCATCGAGATTGATGGGGTTAAGCGGGAACCCACTATTACGCATGATGATGTCATCACTTTATTTCATGAAAGCGGCCATGGTATGCATCACCTGCTCACTCAGGTTGGAGCACTAGGCGTATCCGGAATTAATGGCGTAGAGTGGGATGCCGTAGAGTTGCCTAGCCAATTTATGGAAAACTTTTGTTGGGAGTGGGACGTAGTAAAAAATATGACCGCCCATATTGATACCAAAGTGCCCTTACCCAAGCCATTATTCGACAAAATGTTAGCAGCAAAAAATTATCACAATGGTTTAGGTACCTTGCGTCAAATTGTTCTTTCGCTCACCGATTGGTACTTGCATGCTAATTTTGACGCCAAAGATGCTAATCATTCTGCAATAATTCAGCTTGCTGCAGAGATTAATAAGCAATTAAATGTCCTCCCCCAAGCACCAATCTCGCGCTGGCCTAATAGTTTTAGCCATATATTTGCTGGCGGCTATGCAGCAGGCTATTACAGCTATAAGTGGGCTGAAGTCTTGTCTGCCGATGTATATTCGGCCTTCGAGGATGCCGCTAAAGTAAGCGGTAGTGTGCTCGATACTGCCATTGGTGCGCTATATCGGCAAGAGATCTTAGCTGTTGGCGGCAGTCGCCCTGCGGCCGAATCATTCAAAGCATTTCGTGGTCGCGAACCGAGTATAGATGCATTACTTCGACATGGCGGCTTAACGACAGCAGTTTAAGGTCATGGAAATAGAAATTAGTTAGCTGCAATTTCTGCCACCACAGGTGCGTGGTCAGATGGTTGCTCCCATGTGCGCGGAATTTTGTCGATCCAACTCGCCCGACACAAACCCTTTAATTCCTGGCTTAACAAAATATGGTCAATGCGCATGCCGGCATTACGACGAAAACCCATCATGCGGTAATCCCACCAGCTAAATGCTTTAGGAGTTTGCTCAAATAAGCGAAATGAATCTACTAATCCTAATTGGATTAAACCCTGAAATGCCGTCCGCTCTTCTGCAGAAACTAAATTTTGACCAATCCAAGCTTGAGGATCATGCACATCAATATCGCTGGGAGCAATATTAAAATCACCTAATAAAGCTAATCGCTCAAACTGCTGCAATTCTTCAGAAAGCCACCTCTCTAATGCATTCAGCCAGGCTAATTTATAAGTGAATTTCTCGCTACCTGGGGCCTGTCCATTAGGAAAGTAGGCTGAAATTAAGCGTAGCGGTGCAACTCCCTTGAAGCAAACCGTGGCAGCTAGGATGCGCTGTTGCTCATCGGTATTGCCCGGAATATTACGGGTCGCTTTTAAAAAAGTAGTTTCAATATTGCTGGCAATGGGTGCTAATGCATCTCGACGCACCAAGATTGCAACTCCGTTATACGTTTTTTGGCCAGCCACTAAACTTAAATAGCCCGCCGCCTCAAGTTCTGCATGGGGATATTTATCATCAGTGAGTTTTAATTCTTGTAAACATAATGCATCTATCGGTGTCTTGGCTTGATTCTGTTCTTGTAACCAGCGGATAACCTGTGGCAAGCGCACCTTTAAGGAATTGACATTCCAAGCGGCAATTCTAATCATTCAAATCCAATTCTTGCAGTTTACGGGTAATCGTATTACGCCCAATTCCCAGGCGTTGAGCGGCTTCAACTCGCCGACCCCGAGTAACTTCTAAAGCAGCTTTCAAAACTGCCTTCTCAAAGCGCAAGGTTAAGGAGTCGAATACACCCTTATCGCCATCTTGTAACATCTTCACCGCTAGACGCCCTAAGGCAGCGTCCCACTCATCGCGATTGGTGCGCTGACCAGTGCTAACTATCGCTGCAGTCTCAATATCGGCTAAGGCAGAAGGAATAGACTCACCTAGCGCACCGACTGGCAAATCACTTAAGCCAATAATATTAGCGGGTGACATTACCGTTAACCAATGACACAAATTTTCTAATTGCCGTACGTTTCCAGGAAAAGGCATCAGGCTCATCGCTTTTAGCGCCTCATCCGAGAGTTGCTTAGGTTCTACATTGAGACTAACGGCGCAAGCTAGCATAAAGTGACGCGCTAAGGTGGGAATATCTTCTGCACGCTCTCGTAGTGCGGGCAAACGCAACTGAATTACATTTAAACGATGCAATAAATCTTCACGGAATAAGCCGGCTGAAACGCGACTCTCTAGATTATGGTGAGTCGCAACAATAACCCTTACATTCGCACGGATAGATTCTGTTCCCTCAGCCCTATAGAAATGCCCATCGGTAAGCACGCGCAGCAAACGGGTCTGCAATTCAAACGGTAGCTCCCCAATTTCATCAAGAAATAAGGTGCCACCTTCGGCATGATCTAAAGCGCCACGTTTCAGGCCCTTCGTATTACCAAACTGCGCACGTTCATTACCAAATAATTCAGCTTCTAATAAATCTTGAGGAATTGCCGTCGTATTTAAAGCCACAAAGGGGCCTTTTGAGCGGGCGCTATGCTTATATAGTGCCTGCGCAATGAGTTCTTTACCAGTTCCCGATTCACCGGTAATTAAAACTGTCGCGTGGGATTGTGCCAAACGTCCAATTGCGCGAAAGATTTCTTGCATTGCTGGTGCTTGCCCAATAATTTCTGGGGTATCTTTACGCCAACTAGCATGATCTTTAGACCCAGCCTTATTACGTGCACCCTCATTACAGGCTCGCCGAATTAATTCCACGGCCTTTTGAATATCAAACGGTTTCGTTAGATATTCAAATGCACCCCCTTGAAATGAAGATACCGCCGAATCTAAGTCAGAATACGCCGTCATGATAATCACCGGTAAATTGGGATTAGTAATTTTTACTTGTTGTAACAAATCTAAACCATTACCTCGTGGCATCCGGATGTCAGATATTAAAACCTCAGGCGTTTCTTTTTCCAAAGCATCTAAAACGTCATTAGGATTAGTAAAAGTACGATGAGGTATATTTTCGCGTGTGAGCGCCTTCTCTAAGACCCAACGGATTGACTGATCATCATCCACGATCCAAACGGGTTTTATCATTCTGCCATCTCCTGTTTGCGATACGGAATTTGAATATGGAAAACCGTTAAACCCGGCCGGCTTTCACACGCAATAAAGCCTTGGTGTTGCTGCACAAACGTTTGGGCTAATGTAAGCCCTAGACCACTGCCGCCCTCTCGACCAGAAACTAAAGGAAAAAAAATACGTTCGCGAATCTCATCCGGTATCCCAGGGCCGTTATCAATGACGTGAAGATCGAAGGCCATCTTATAATGCTGTTTCGCAATCGTGACTGAACGCGCAATGCGCGTCTTTAATTCAATTTTGGCGGTACCTAGTTTCATTTGCTCTTGTAATACCTGTGCAGCGTTATGCACAATATTCAGTACTGCTTGAATCAATTGCTCCTGATCACCCATGACATCAGGCAAACTCGTGTCATAATTCCGCGTAATGCTTAAGCCGTGTGGAAATTCAGCTAATACCAAGCTCCGTACCCGCTCTAAAGCTTCATGCACATTAAACGTTTCCATCGCATGGGCTTTACGATGTGGTGCAAGCAAGCGGTCAACCAGGGTTTGTAAACGATCAGATTCTTTGACAATCACTTGAGTATATTCACGTAAATTTTTGTCAGGCAATTCATATTCTAATAACTGCGCAGCGCCACGAATACCGCCTAATGGATTTTTAATTTCGTGCGCTAAATTACGCATCAGTTCTTTATTGGCCTCAACCTGTTGGGTCACCCTTTCATCACGCTCACTTCGTAACTGCTGATCAATTGGAAACCAGTCCATCATCATTAAGTTTGGCTCTTCAAGCATCGCCACCACAACATGAGCCGGCATAGACTCTTGATGAATACGACTAGGCATAGACTCAAATACCAACTCTTGGCGCTGAGCAGCTACACGGCCTTCTGCAACTTCTGTAATCATATGCACTAAGGCCTCATTGCGCCCAAATAAATCCAAAAGAGAATGTCCTAATAAAGATTTTCGTGAAAGATCGAGAGCGGCTTCAGCAGCAGGATTTACATAAATCAACTGATAAGTTGGCATAGTAAAAACTACCAAAGCATTGGGTAAATGTTCGAGCAATCCCGGAACAAAAGGGGCAGCCGCAGCTGCCCCTTTGAAAGGATTGCGCAATAAATTTGCGCTCAAGCTGTTTCCTTTAATCTTTCCTTCTTAAAAACAAATTACAGCGAGTAATACATTTCAAATTCAATCGGATGGGTAGTCATCCTAAACTTGGTGACTTCTTCCATCTTCAAACTAATGTAAGCATCGAGCATCGAATTTGTAAATACCCCGCCGCGGGTTAAAAATTCACGATCTTGATCCAAACATTCCAAGGCCTGATCAAGGCTATGGCACACAGTTGGAATCTTTGCATCTTCTTCCGGTGGCAAATCATATAAATTTTTATCCGCAGCTTCACCTGGATGAATTTTGTTTTGCACGCCATCCAAACCTGCCATCAGTAAAGCTGAAAAAGCTAAATAGGGGTTAGCTAATGGATCGGGAAAGCGCGTCTCAATGCGACGCCCTTTTGGATTAGCTACGTGCGGAATGCGAATCGATGCTGAACGATTACGCGCCGAGTAAGCCAACTTCACGGGAGCCTCAAAACCAGGTACCAAACGCTTATAGGAATTAGTGCCGGGATTGGTAATTGCATTTAACGCACGCGCGTGTTTAATAATGCCACCAATGTAGTACAAAGCAAATTCTGAAAGACCTGCATAACCGTTGCCAGCAAATAAGTTTTCACCATTTTTCCAGACTGATTGGTGCACGTGCATACCTGAGCCATTATCGCCAACTACTGGCTTGGGCATAAAGGTAGCCGTTTTGCCATAAGAATGGGCCACGTTTTGAACTACGTACTTTTGCCAAATAGTCCAGTCTGCACGTTGCGTTAAGGTGCTGAACTTCGTACCTAATTCAGATTGACCTTGCCCAGCAACTTCATGGTGATGTACTTCAACTGGAATGCCCATGTAGTTTTCTAAAATTAAACACATTTCCGAGCGCATATCTTGAAAGGTATCCACTGGAGATACTGGGAAGTAACCGCCTTTTTTACCTGGACGATGACCTGTATTGCCACCTTCAAACTCAGCACCTGAAGACCATGGGGCCTCTTCCGATTCAATTTTGACAAAACAGCCCTGCATATCTGAGCCCCAACGAATGCCATCAAAGACAAAAAATTCGGGTTCGGGTCCAAAGTAAGCAGTATCACCAAGGCCGGTACTCTTTAAATAATCTTCAGCGCGCTTCGCAATTGATCTTGGGTCGCGATCATACCCTTTGCCATCAGATGGCTCGATTACGTCGCACGTAATCACTAGGGTTGACTCTTCATAAAAGGGGTCAATATAGCAAGCTGTAGGATCAGGCATCAGCAACATATCAGATGCTTCTATGCCCTTCCAACCGGCAATTGAAGAGCCGTCAAATGCATGACCACTCTCAAACTTATCTTCATTAAAAGCTGAAATTGGCACAGTAGTATGCTGTTCTTTACCTTTAGTATCGACAAAACGAAAATCGACAAAAGTACACTCTTTCTCTTTTACTAACTTCATCACATCTGCGACGGTCTTCGTCATGCAAATCTCCTCTAATAAAAAATACTGGATC
>CANKKB010000069.1 GCA_947482555.1 Burkholderiaceae bacterium
GTTTTCCATATCCACCCAGATTTAATTCAGGATTACAAAATTGATAGCGCTCAACTTCGCCCAGTCGCGCGTCTAGGAGGACCAAACTACGCTGGGCTAGGGCCAGTAATTTCTCAAAAGTCGATTTTTCAAACACCCAAAACAGTAATTAAATAATCTGCTGCATTTCCCCTGTTGCTGAGATTAAATAAGCTTCAACAACTTTATCTGGTCGAATTCGAGTGAGCTCCTGAGCATAATTATCTAACTGCACGCGATATTGATCTGCTTTGGCCTGTGTTTGCACATTTACTGCCGATGGAATTGTCAGCTTAAAATCAAGTATGACCAAACGATCGGGAAATTCTACTAAGCGGTCCAGCCGAAAATTTTTGCCGCTCGCGCTCATAAGGTCTAGCTCATTCCATGCGGCAATCCAATCGCCAGCAGTGAGATAAGGCTTAAGTGCCGGAGTATTTAAAACAGTTTGGGCGCGCTCGAGCGCGAGAGATGCCAGATCCTTATCAATATTGAACCAAACAGCAAGCTCTTGTACATCGGGTAAAGTAGCGGGAGAAACGCCAGTTTGGATACAGAATGACTCCATCAGCCGATGAAAATGCTTTCCCTGCTCCAGAATATCCGGATTTAAGTCGACCTCATCTCCTGCAGAAGCAAAAGCATCTAAAACAATACCCTCTTCAATCTTGCCAATTAACTGCTGTTGATGAACTTTAGCTGCCTCCCACTTGATTTGGAAATCATCGATTGAAAATACAACCCCGGCCTGATTTTTTTCTTGCGGGATATTTTTTTGGCTTACACCGATATCTCCTCTTACTGGAGCTAATAAAGTCTCCTCAAGCAAAGGTAAATTACCTTGAAGTGCCCTGCCGTACCACGATTTTTCATCCACGCCTAAGTCATTGCCTTTTGAATGTGCAACCCCACTAATCCATAAGCCCTGTTTGGCGCGGGTCATCGCTACGTAGAGTAGGTTGCAATTTTCATTTTTAGCAATTGCTAATTCATTGTCACGAATTTCGCTACGGGGACTAGTTAAAGTATCTAAGGTATACATTGATAAATGACTCGGACTACTTTGATTTGCAGGCCAATCTAGCAATACACCCCGATGCTCATGTATGCCAGCAGTATGGTTTGCATCGAGCACCATGACGAACGGAGCCTCCAGGCCTTTGGCGCCGTGAATCGTCATTAAGCGCACCCGCTGATGACGCTCCTCCTCCAACATGTCATTCAGTGCATCGGTATCTCCCGGACTGAAGTCAACCTCCCCCTCATCGGGCGTTTCATCGTCATCTCCCCGTCGTTGCAAATTTATTTCGGCAATAAAGTGACTTAAGCTTGGGTATCGACCGCCGTCTAGATTTAATGCAACATTCATAAATGCATCTAAATTAGCAAGTACTTGGGGGCGATCAATCGTTTTTGATGTCTGAGCGTAGCGCATCCGCAGATCGCGCTCATGAAAAATACAATCGAGTAAATCATGCACTGGCAAGCGCTCGCCTAATATTCGCCAATGTTCTAAATACCGCGCAGCTTGCTGAATCTCATGATCAGCCGAATGTTGTAAGGCATCCCACCATGAGCGATATGTTTTCCCAGCCATCGCGCCAGCTAATACTTGCATTTGCTCTTCACTAAAGTTAAAAAGTGGGCTGCGCAATACTTGCGCTAGGGGTAAATCATGCCTAGGCGTTACCAAAATAGTTAGTAAGGCGATTAAATCATCTACCTCGAGGGTATTCAGTAAGCCCCCCAGGCGAGAGCTTTCAAAAGCTAAGCCCGACTCACGCAGCGCGAGTTCAAATTGCGGGATATATTTACGCCGTTTTACAAGTATCAAAAAATCACTGGGTTGTGGTTTCCGCCAAATGGGATCACCGCTATCTGCATCCAAAACCATCCGGGTTTGCATCACATGATGAATCAGCGCTGCAATTCCCTTCCCTTCGGTATAACGCTGCAGGACATCAGCAGTTTGCCGAACATCGACAATTGCCTCATCAAACGCACTGCCCTGCCGAGGCGAAACTACATTAACATCTTGCGGAATTAAGGGTAACAATGCTGCCTCACCCTGCAGTGAATAGGGCATCTTTAAAATAGCTTCAGCTTGCTTGCTGACATCATGTAACTGAATGGGTGGTGTTTTCCAAGTCGTGGTTTGACTCACAAATGGATAGCCATCGGGCAACTGATCACGCGTAAAAATAGCATTAACCGCCTCATTCACTTTCATAGCATTGCGTCGAGTACTATTTTGATTTAAGGTCGCCGCCTTTAATTCTTGCTGCAGAAAATTTTCAGCTTCTTGAAACAATCTTGGATCGGCCCGCCGAAACCGATAAATCGATTGCTTAGGATCGCCAACAATAAAAACACTGGGTTTGGATTCATCATGGCCATACCCGTCAAGCCATGAACGCAAAATTTGCCATTGCAAGGGATTGGTATCTTGGAACTCATCTACTAAAATATGTTTGTATTTGGCGTCTAAACGGGCCTGTAAATAGGCCGCATTTACTGCGTGGTTCATAAGTCGACTAACGTCAATTTCCAAATCATCAAAGTCACGCACACGTAAGGCTTCTTTACTTTGCTTTAGATGCTCCATCATTGCTGCACTCATTGCAAACCAAGCTTGATTTAATGCATAGGCAATTTGATCTTTTTGCCAGGCAATATATGCAATAAGCGCTTCACCCCAAGATTGTTTAAATGCAATATGCTCAGCCTCTGGAAGTTTTTCGCGCTTAAGAAATTTACTAAGCTCGCCTGCGACTTTATTATTTGCTAGGCGATAGCCTCCATTAAGATTAAGAAAAATATTTTGCCATAGTGAAATAATTTCCATTACATCACCATCACGAGATTTGCAATCGATAACTGTCTGTACAGCGCTGATATACCCGCGCTCTGTGGCATTGCTATTACTGAAATAGTGCAGCAGTAAATCTAAATCTGCTTTGATATTAGGTGCATTCCAGAGGGCTAAAAGTGGGTTAGGTTTTTTTACCATTGGCAAGTCTTGCTCTAACTGCTGTAAAGGCGAAAGACCTTTTTGCGCACACGCTTCAGCGTAGAAGGCCCAAGCACCCCTTTGCTTAAAGAGGCTGTAATGGCCTAATAAAAATTGCTGGGTCTCATGCGCACCTAAATGTGCCAAGAGCACGTCATAATGATTTTTTAGAGTGACAGGTAAGTCCCCCCACCAATCGTCAAGACACTCTGCCTGCAAACGCTTGCTATCTTCACGCAAACTAAAGCCCGGCCGGATGCCTGTAGAAACAGGGGCTGCGCCTAATAACCTCCCAAACCAACCGTGAAAAGTATCAATCACAATGCCTTGCGGGCTAGCTAAAACCTGGGCATATAATTTTCTTGCATTGGGTAACAAAGCAGTAGCCTGTACTGTATTTAAACCCCGCTTAGTTAGTTCATCAAGTAATTGCGTATCGCTAGCTTGGGCGAATTGTGCGAGCAAACCATACAGTCGAGCACGCATTTCTTGTGCGGCTTTGCGGGTAAAAGTTAAGGCTAAAATTTCTTGAGGTTTTGTTCCTGCCAGCAGTAAACGTACCATGCGGGCTACTAATAACCACGTCTTCCCGCTGCCGGCACAAGCTGAAACAACTACACTGCGGTGCGGATCGCAAGCAAGTGCAACATCAAATTGGGCTGGAGAATGGGCGTTTAAATCTCTCACCATACCCCCTTACGACAGATCCCTCGTGCCTCGCAGTACAAGCACACTCCATCAGGGGCAAATGCGGTCAGCGTCGCACCCGACCATAGCTGGGTCAGATCTTCAGTGAGTTGCTCATTAAACTCGCTCATGAATTCAGGCATTTGCTCAAGTGTTAACGCGCGTTCTACATCTGCTTGCCCGGCTTTAATGGTCGGTCTTAAAGCAACCCATGCAGCAAGATTAACTCGATGCATAGGAAAAAGCTGACTTTCATTAGCGCCGCGCGCATATATTAACAGCTGGGGATCTTCTAAAATATCTTCTGCACGTGAAATAATTTTATTCATGCGCTGATGCTTATAGTCAATCACTTCAGCACTTTGGTTATGGATATTGATATCGAACCGATCAGCGCGTCCCTCAATACGCATTGTCCGCTCAATGCTATTACTATCTTGAAAAATTAAATCAAATCCTACGGGAGTCTCAGCATTCATAAAATGCCAGCCATTAGCTTCACGCCCTAATTGCCATTCAACAAAACTGGGAATTTGTTTTTGCCAATCGCGCAATACCCCTAAAACTCTAGCATCACCATCAATTAAACGCTTAAAAACGTGCTCTGAAATTTGCGCTAAATTCTGCTGCATCCATTGGCGTCGTGCAACTAGATTTTCCTGAAGATCCAGATGGGTTTGCATTTCAGCACTTTTAAGTGCGTCATAAAATTGCCGTAATACTTTATGCAAAGTTTGTCCTGCCAATGAAGCATCAAACCCTTCATCAAAATTACGCAGTTTTCTCAGGTTCAATAAACTGCGCACATAATATCGGTAAGGACAATCACGCAGCGCGCGATAAGCACTAGGGCTCATCGACAACGGCATGGGTAGCGCGGCGCCAATCGTTGCACTAGCCCTCCTCAGGGGCTGAGTTTGACCAGTACGGAGATTTGCACTTGCTGGCTGAACTTGCCAAAGCGGAAAGTCAAGTTGTAAACGCTGAATCCACGGTGACGGTCGCAATGGTTCTGCTTGATTCGTTTTGCTTTGCCACAGTAAATCCACCTGGGGGCAACTCATTAATAATTGCGATAAATCTTTAGCCTGTTGAATGTATTGCGCAGTAATCGTTGAGCTCTTCAGAAAATAGTTTAGGGCCTCTGAAAAAAATAAAGGAGGATCTGCATAAGCAGGTAGTTGCTGCTCATCGCAGCCTATTACCACTACGGCATCGAATTGGCGTAGACGAGTAGAACTTAAGGGCAAAATACTCAGGCTGGCAGACGCTTCACTTCCAGACTCTTCATAAGCAGCTTCTTCGATTGCCGTTTTTAATAAACTTAACCATTCGCCCAAGCGCATTTTTTGATTTTGATAATCACTTGAGCCCAAATCAAAGCTATGTATTACATTTAATAATTGCTTGCCAGCAGAATCTTGCTCTAAGCCTTGAGCCATTCCCAACATTTCTAAATCTGCAATTAGTGCTTCATAAGCCGTTGCACAGCTTAACTTTAATTTCTGCCACGTATTCAAGCGCCCGCGTATACATTGCACTAATTGCAGCAGGAGCGGGTTTGGCGCCGTGCTTGACGAGTATGCCGACACCCCTTCAATTGCCAAATAAAATGTTTCCCACCCCGCTTGTGCTTGTCGTGCAATAAAGAGATCTTCTAGTTCGGCTACTAAGCCCACACAAATCTCTGGGGATTGCCCTAAGCAATGCGGCAAATTTAAAAATGGATTTTTAAAAAACTCTAAAAGATCTAACGCACTTGGACCTTGCTCGGGCGCTCGTAATAAAACCAACCAACTATTTAAAGCAGCAGCAGCACGGGTAGTTGATAATTTCCAACCCGTTTCATCGAGAATATTCAGTGCGGGCCCAAGGCGTGCTAATAAAGCACGCGTGCGACGAGCCGCTAAACGATCTTGGGCGACCAGGGCAATCTTCGTTTTGCCAGCCCTCACTTGCTCTTCAACGCTGCGGGCGGCAGCCCATGCCAGCTCTTCAAAACTGCGTGCAGATATTAAGCGCCAATTTTTCATTGGCGCTTGAGCTAAATTGTGAGAAATTTGCTCGGCAGTTTGAGTTTCATAGTCTTGCTCAAGCCGCTCTTGGGATAGAGTAGCAAGCGCTTCGGGCCACAAGGCTACCCCTTGCCAAGCCATCTCAATTTGTACAACTACAGCATGCTGCGCATAATGATTTAAAAACGTTTGCACCACATCTTGTTCAATGGGTTTTGCAGCAGCAGTTTGTACCCAAAGCAGGGGCCGTGCACAGGCCACCTGCCCTGCGCTTCTCAACTCTTGCGCTGCTTGTAAGTGCGCTGCCATGGCAAAATGGCGCCGAAATATGGGATCACCTGCACCGCTTAAATAACGCCAAAAATTGAGTAGTACCTGCGCTTCTTTATCAACCACTTGCCGCGCTAAGACTGGATATGCTGCAGCCAAGGCTTTTTCTAAAATAGGCTCTAGGGTTGCTAACCAAGTAGCGGAATTTTGCGTTGATAAATCGAGCGCTTTTTGTAACTCGGGCAAAGCAGCTGCCGACAAGGTATCACAAGCCTCAATAATGGCTTGAGCTAAACCCCAAGTACCCGCTTCACTATCAACGGTAAACCAAGCTTGTAATTGAGGGTGTTTCTTGAGGGTGGCATACACTGCCAACCAACGGGTCAACGCATTTTGCGCTGGTGGTAAAGACCAAATTTTGGGAGCGGTCTCTAACCAATCGCTGGTACTCATTACCTGGGGTAAGAAAGCAATTTCAGGATGCGCATGCGTACTTAAATCGCTAGGTCGATACTGCTCAAGAGCCGCGCGCAAACCGATTACGGGTCCTGCCGTACTTAATACAACCAAGGGTCGTTGACCTGTTTGCACCGCACACTGCCAAATCCCTTTTGCCAAGGTCTCTAAAGCAGTGCTATTGGGTGGCACTTGCCAGGCATAAATGCCCGTAGCCTTGTCAACTGCGGGCATTACTAAGTGGGGAAAGGGTTGGTTCATTAAATGCTAATATAAGCGCTGTAACGCTATCCACCTATCTATTGAAGGAATTTTCATGAGTGCCGGCATTAAACATGTGAGTGATGCATCTTTCGAACAAGATGTGCTGAAATCGGATAAACCTGTACTGCTTGATTTTTGGGCAGAATGGTGCGGGCCTTGCAAAATGATTGGCCCCATTTTAGAAGAACTTTCCCAGGAATATGGCGATAAATTGCAAATTGCCAAGATGAATGTTGATGAAAATCAAGGGGTTCCAGCTCAATTTAATATTCGTGGCATTCCTACCCTCATTCTCTTTAAAAACGGGGCTGTTGCTGCCCAAAAGGTCGGGGCGCTGGCAAAATCGCAAATGACCGCGTTTATCGATAGTCATATATAAAGTCTGCGCTTTCATTAGCTCACCCATTGATCCAATCAGGGCTGAGCTAATGAAATACTATTTTTCCGGTTATTTGCCTTTTTTAGTGTAGTATTCATTCTCAATAGCGCTGTTATTCAATACGGCCACCCCTGCAGCTCATCCCTCCCCCCATAGTTTCTTTTTAAGCTCTCCCCCTCCCTAAATCTCGTTTTCCTGATTTCCACTTAATTACTCTGATTTACCCACCAAAAATCTATGCAACTTACTGAACTTAAAGTCCTCCACGTTTCCGCCCTGCTTGAAATGGCAGCTAGCCTTGAAATTGAAAATACCCAGCGGATGCGCAAACAAGAGTTAATGTTTGCGATTCTTAAAAAACGCGCTAAAACGGGTGAATCTGTTTTTGGTGATGGTGTGCTTGAAGTGTTGCCTGATGGCTTTGGTTTCTTGCGCTCACCCGAATCGTCATACATGGCTTCGCCAGATGATATTTATATTTCACCGGCGCAAATTCGTCGCTTTAACCTACATACCGGTGATGGCATCGAAGGTGAAGTACGCACGCCAAAAGATGGGGAACGCTACTTTGCTTTAGTGAAGGTCGACAAAATTAACGGTCTTCCCCCCGAGGCGCTTAAAAACCGCATCATGTTTGAAAACTTAACTCCCTTGCACCCGAATCGCACCATTCATTTAGAGCGCGATATTAAGGCAGAAGAAAACTTAACCGGGCGCATTATCGATATGATTTCGCCGATTGGCTTTGGTCAACGTGGCCTCATCGTATCGTCACCGAAGTCTGGCAAGACCGTGATGATGCAGCACATTGCCCATGCTATTTCAACCAATTTTCCAGACGCCATTTTAATTGTGCTGCTGGTTGATGAGCGCCCTGAAGAGGTTACTGAAATGCAGCGCTCCGTGCGCGGTGAAGTGGTCGCTTCCACCTTTGATGAACCCGCTGTACGACACGTACAAGTTGCTGAAATGGTGATTGAAAAAGCCAAGCGTTTAGTCGAGATGGGCAAAGATGTCATCATCTTGCTGGATTCGATTACCCGTTTAGCGCGCGCCTATAACACCGTAGTTCCTTCCTCTGGCAAGGTGCTCTCTGGTGGTGTCGATGCGAATGCCTTGCAGCGCCCAAAACGCTTTTTCGGTGCCGCCCGTAATATTGAAGAAGGGGGTTCACTCACGATTATTGCAACCGCCCTAATAGAAACAGGCAGTCGTATGGATGACCTGATTTACGAGGAATTTAAAGGCACAGGTAATATGGAAGTTCACCTTGAGCGTCGGTTAGCTGAACGCCGGGTCTATCCTGCCATTAATCTCAATAAATCCGGTACCCGCCGTGAAGAGCTGCTGGTTAA
>CANKKB010000070.1 GCA_947482555.1 Burkholderiaceae bacterium
ATGTAATAAAAAATTGCAAAACCCTTGGAATTGCCTCGAATCACTGCTAACCTAGAGTTTCGTGGATACAAAACAGACTTAAATAATTGAGGACTTGCTCATGAATTTAAAAATTAATAGCCGTCACCTTGAAGTTACTCCTGGAATGCGTATGCATCTTGAAAATGGCATGCAAAAAATTCTTAAGCACTTTGATCAAGTCATCGATGCCTCAGCATTTTTGATAATTGATAATGCCAAAGAAAAAAATCTTCGTCAAACCGCAGAAATTACGCTCCATCTGAAAGGAAAAGAGCTGTTTGCTCAAGCACATCATGAAGATCTCTACCATGCGATGGATAATGTTGTGGATAAATTAGAACGACAAGTAATGAAATATAAAGAAAAGCACCAAAACTATCAGCAAGAAAAGTCGTTTGAATGAATGTCTTAACCCCCCTATTTACTTCCGACTGTATCGCACTCAATAGTCCCGCTATAAATAAGACCGAAGTGTTTGCGGCTGCAGCCGCTTTGTTTGCTAATCAACTCAACACTATTTCGGCTGACTTAGTCTTAAGCTTTTTGAATGCGCGTGAACAGTTGGGCTCAACTGGTCTAGGCGCGGGGGTAGCTATTCCCCATGGGCGGGTTAAGGGCCTTAAACACCCTTGCGCTGCTTTTATTAAAGTGGCAACGCCAATAGAATTTGCCGCTCCAGATCAATTACCGGTGAACATCTTAGTTTTTCTCTTGGTGCCTGAAAAAGCCACCCAAGAACACCTGGAAATACTTTCAGCCATTGCTCAATTACTCTCCGACCCTATTGCACGCGCTGCGCTAGAAAATGAAATTGACCCCGAAAAAGTGTGCCAATTATTACGCCAATGGAAGACCTAAACCATGACGCAGTCGTTGATTCTTGAAAGCTTAAGCGCCCAACAAATTTTTGATGACAATATGGGTGACTTAAAACTCTCCTGGGTTGGTGGCTTAGAGGGTGCTGACCGTAAATTTCCCTCTGAGGCTGTACTAGCTGCCTCTGCTTCTTCAGATTTAGTGGGTCACTTAAATCTCATCCACCCAAGTCGCATCCAAATTTTTGGTACTCAAGAAGTTGCCTATCACGCAGCACTTGAGCCCGATCAACGTCATATGCAACTCGCTAGCATGCTCTCGAAAGATCCACCATGCGTAATTGTGGCTGATGGGCAAGAGGCAGATCCAGACCTAAAACTTTATTGTCAGCGCTCTTCAACCCCTCTATTTTCGACCCCTGTTTCGGCGGCCACAGTTATTGATGATTTGCGTACTTACTTAAGCAAAATAGGTGCGCCCCGCATTACTATGCATGGTGTCTTTATGGATATCTTGGGTTTAGGAGTCTTAATTATGGGCGAATCGGGCCTCGGCAAAAGCGAATTGGGGCTCGAATTAATTTCCCGTGGCCATGGTTTAGTTGCCGATGATGCGGTTGATTTTTCACGACTTGGCCCCGATTATATCGAGGGCCGTTGCCCGCTTATTTTGCGCGATTTATTAGAGGTCCGGGGTCTTGGCTTACTTGATATTCGTACTATTTTTGGTGAAACAGCTGTGCGTCGTCGACTCAAGTTGCGTTTGATGGTGCAATTAGTGCGCCGATCCGATGGCGAATTTGAGCGCTTGCCTATTGAGGCTCAACATATTGACGTTCTGGGCGTACCAATTCGTACGGTTAAAATTCAGGTTGCTGCTGGCCGTAATTTAGCTGTTCTAGTTGAGGCTGCAGTGCGCAATACGATTCTGCAATTGCGTGGAATTGATACGCTCAAAGAATTTATTGAGCGGCAGCGCAGCCAAATGAACGCTGAAGCAGAAAACAATAAATTACAGGGGCGTTTGCTTTAAAAAATGCAAATTCACCTTATCACTGGCATTTCAGGCTCAGGTAAATCCGTCGCTTTGAGAGCCTTCGAAGATGCTGGTTTCGATTGCATCGATAATTTACCCGTCTCTCTTTTAGAGGCTCTTATAACAACGCTTGAAACTGAAAACCGCGAGCGGGTTGCGGTGGCAATTGATGCTCGGCGCGGTGATTCTATCGCCCAATTACCACAACTACTTGAGCTACTACAAGCTAACCACCAGGTGCGGGTGCTGTTTATTAATGCTGATACGAATACCTTAGTGCAACGTTTTTCTGAAACGAGACGCCGTCATCCCCTTTCAGTTAAAGCTGGTTCCAACCCTGATCAGACAATAGCAAACACCTTAATTGAAGCACTTGAGTTAGAGCGCAAACTCCTCGAGCCCCTGAGCAAGACGGCGCATAGTATTGATACCAGCAATCTCCCAGCGCATACGCTCCGCTCTTGGATTCAAGATCTGATTAAAGATAAGCCCGTCGGTTTAACAGTCATTCTTGAATCATTTGGCTTTAAAAAAGGATTGCCAAATGAATCTGACCTGGTTTTTGATGTCCGCTGCCTACCTAACCCTTACTACGAAAAATTACTACGTCCCCTAACTGGTAGAGATGAGCCGGTTAAAAATTTCTTAAGTGCAATTCCGGAAGTGAATGCAATGGCTGATGACATTATTCGCTTTGTACAAAATTGGTTGCCCCATTACATCGCTGATGGTCGCAGTTATTTAACGATTGCCATTGGTTGTACTGGCGGACAACATCGCTCCGTTTACTTAATCAATCGACTTGGCCAAGCGTTAGAAAAAAATAAGGCTAGCACTTTACCTATTCATTTGCTTTATCGGCATCGGGAATTAGATTCCATTCCCGGAAAATAAGTCGAATTGCTTGCGGTAACCCAAGTGTATCGAGTTCGTTAAGCTTAAACCAAGCATAATCTGTTCCCGCTATAGATATAGGCTTGTTCAATTGAATACGCCAAGACTGAATCCACAATACTCGATGGGTAAAGACATGTTTTAGCAGCAAGCCTCTTGTTGGTTTGTCGCTTAATTTAATGAATTGGTCGACTACTTTTTCTGCTACTTGGTCTGATGCAAAAATCATTTGCAGTAATTTTTTGGCGCTAAAAGATTTTTTTATTTTTGGCGGCTGCACGAAACTATCAAGGGTTATTTTTTGCCAACTCGATTCAGGCAAAGACCATAAGCCGCCCCAAATGCCCTCTGTTGGGCGGCGTTGCAATAAAATCTGCTCTTGAGCTTGAATGATGAGCATCTCACAATCAAATTCTGGTGATTTCGTCTTTACTACTTTCTCGGGTAAGGCCATCACTTGATTGCTTTGTTTGGCAATACATCGATTTTCAAATGGGCATTTTTTTACAAGACTATTTTGATGGCTTAAACAAATGGGTTGACGCGCAGTACACCAAGTGGCACCAAAATCCATCAAGGCCTGCGTATAGCGTGGCATTAATTTTGCCTCTTGAGGCAAAAGAGTTTGAGCTAACTGCCACAATTGATCGCTAACTGTTTTACTTTGAACCGGGCCCTTAATGCCAAATAGTCTTGCTAATACCCGCTTTACATTGGCATCTAAGATCGGGGTGCGTAAATTAAAAGCAAATGCGGCAATCGCACCTGCGGTCGATCTACCAATTCCCGCTAAGCTTTCTAATTGCGTTAATTCCTGCGGAAAACGACCGCCATATTCCCGCACAATTTGTTTTGCACAAGCATGTAAATTACGTGCTCGGCTATAGTATCCAAGGCCACTCCATTCCGCGAGGACATCATCTAAGGGGGCTGCAGCTAGAGCCTGCACCGTCGGAAAACGCTGCATGAGTCTAGGGTACCGCTCAAGCACGGTGGTAACTTGCGTTTGTTGCAACATAATTTCAGAAATCCAAATGGCATAAGGATCATGTAGATTTTGCCAAGGTAAACCCGTGCGACCATCTTGTTGATGCCAACACAAAAGTGCTGCTGCAAATTGATCTTGGTTTAGCGTTTTTGACAAACTGGGCAGTAGTAGGTTGAGCGTTGACTTTGCACTATTTGACGAATTGGGGTTTGGCATACTCTACAGGCCTGATCACGGCGATCATAGACTTTAGTTTGCATCATAAAGTGCCCTGGCTCGCCGGCGCTATTAACAAAATCGCGCAATGAACTACCGCCAGCTTTAATAGCGCGTGTTAATACTGCGCGAATCGCGGCTGCTAAACGCGCACAATTCGGGCGGGTAAGTCTTCCAGCTGCTTTAGCAGGATGAATACCCGCTTCAAATAGACTTTCTGAACAGTAGATATTGCCTACCCCTACTACGGCTTGTCCAGCTAGTAAAAATTGTTTAACCGCTATTTTTCTACCCCGAGAAGCGCTGTATAACAATTCAGCTGCAGCTGGGCCAGCAAAATCTACTGACATTGGCTCGACCCCCAGCTTGCTAAGCAATGGATTGAGAGCGACCGGTCCTTTATTGTTTGGGTGCCAAATTACCGCGCCAAATTTTCTAGGATCGTGCAAACGTAAACTTATAGGGCCAAAATAAAAAATCACCCGATCGTGTGGCTTAGGCAATTCAATCGTCGGCAAAATTCGTAAAACGCCTGTCATGCCTAAATGGATCAGTAAATAGCCTTGATCTAAGCGGAACAGGAGATATTTCCCCCTGCGTTCAATCGCGTGAACTTGTTGTCCCCGAAGAATGGTAGCCAGATTTTTAGCTACCGGCCAACGTAAGCGACCATCAAGCACATCGAGACCAGAGATACAGCGGCCCTCAAGGTGGGCTTGGATACCAAGACGGGTTACTTCTACTTCAGGTAGTTCAGGCATAAATAGATTGTAGTTTCCGCGATTAGAATGTGGTTATGAAACCTTTTTTAATCCTTAATTTCACCCTCAGTCTAGCCTTCTGCATTACCGTGCCCGTCCTTGCTCAGCCTATTAAAGAGCTCCCCAAACCGGTCGTAGAAAATGATGGTGGTCAGACTATTTTTGAAGTACTAGCCTCCGAAATTGCTGTGCAGCGGGGAGAGTTTGCCTTAGGGTATCAAACTTATTTAAGCTTGGCGCGTAAAACGCGTGATCCTCGTTTGGCCCAACGTGCAATGGAAATTGCTTTGGCAGCGGGTGCACCTGACAGCGCTTTAGAGGCAGCTGAAAGCTGGGATAATTTGGCTGGCGCTTCGCCAGGCAACTCAAAAGAAGTGTTGGTTACCTTGCTAATGCTTAACCAACGCTGGGTTGACTCGGTGCAGCCTACGGTAACGCTTTTGCGAGGCCAAAAACTGGTGGACCGTGAAGCCACTATCAAGCGGCTCATGCCGCTATTTGCAAAAGCGGTTAATGAAGATTCTGCACTGCGGGCTTTTTATAGCATTGTTTCTGCCCTCAATCCGCTCCCCCAAGATAAAGATATTCTCTTCCTCTACTCCATGGCTGCAGACAAAACAGGCCATCCTGAAGTAATGGAAAAAGTCTTGCGG
Organism: Burkholderiaceae bacterium; assembly: GCA_947482555.1. Lineage (GTDB taxonomy): Bacteria > Pseudomonadota > Gammaproteobacteria > Burkholderiales > Burkholderiaceae > Polynucleobacter. The sequence continues at coordinate 5,385 of CANKKB010000070.1, forward strand.
ATGATTTTGATCCAAAATCCAAATGATGTTAACGCTTTAAATGCCTTGGGTTACTCCTTAGCCGATCGTAAGGAAAAGTTGCCTGAAGCTTTTGCCTTAATTACTAAAGCACACCAGCTTTCTCCTGACGACGCATTTATTTTAGATAGCCTAGGTTGGGTTAATTTTCGTCTCGGCAATACTGCACTAGCGGCCCAACAATTACAACAAGCACTACAAAAAAAACCGGAGGCTGATATTGCCGCCCATTTAGGTGAAGTACAGTGGCGCCAACAACAAGTTAGCTCTGCTGAAGCTTCGTGGCGCCAAGCTGAAAAATTAGATGCGAATAATGCCACTTTACGGGAAACCTTAGCGCGGCTTAAGCCGGATTGGGTTAGTCACAATGAAAGCAAATCAGCGCAATGGGACGGACGCTTCTCGGTAAAAGTAACGGGTAGTGTTGAGGGCCGTAATCAAGGTGGTTCAGGTGGCTTCACACTCACCCAAAATAAATTAAGTGATGTCTTAGAAATTCGCAATCCCATTGGTGGCGCGCTGGCTAAAATTACAGTAACTCCGGGCGAAGCTATTCTTGAGCGCAATGGTGAAACATTCAAAGCCTTTGATGCTGACACATTATTACTGAATGCCCTGGGCCTTGCGTTGCCCGCCCGTGGTTTATCTGACTGGATGCGAGCCCAAGCTAGACCGGGAAGTAGCGCGAGTGTTGATCGCAATAGCGATGGTCTAGTAACCCAAATTAAACAAGATGGATGGACCCTAAATTACGATTGGATCAATCCCAATAAACTTGAAAAAATGATCATGATTCGGAATACTAATCTTGGATCAGTTGAAGTGCGGTTAGTTTTTGACTATGCCAGCAACTAAGACAGTTCAGCTTTTAGCTCCTGCGAAGCTCAATTTATTTTTACATATCGTAGGTCAACGGGAAGATGGTTATCATCTTTTGCAATCAGTTTTTCAATTTATCGACTGGTTCGATTTAATCACCCTGCAACTTTCTGCAGATCGACAGGTTCATCTAACTACATCATTGCCTGGTGTCGACTCGGGCCACAATCTCGCTGTCAGGGCGGCTGAACTAATGAAAAATTTTAGTGGCACTCATGCGGGTGTAACGATTGCCTTAGAGAAAAATATCCCCGTGGGTGCTGGGCTCGGCGGTGGCTCATCGGATGCTGCCGCTGTTTTACTGGGCTTAAACTATTTATGGGAATTAAATTTAGATTTACCTTCACTCATGCAACTGGGTCTTCAGCTTGGAGCAGATGTGCCTTTTTTTCTCTTTGGAAAAAATGCTTTTGTCGAAGGTATTGGGGAGCAGTTGCAGGAAATAGATCTAAAACCGACAAACTATTTGGTTATTTTTCCAGGTAAATCGATTGCCACTTCAACTATTTTCCAGTCGCCTGAATTGACCCGTAACCATGCCCCGATTACAATCAATGACTATTTAGCTTCACCAGTGTTAAACAATAAATGGGTCAATGATTGTCAGGCAGTTGCAGTACAAATTTGCCCCGCGGTTCAGCAAGCCTTAGATTGGATTGAACAGATGCTACCTTTTTCTAAACCAAGCATGTCAGGCTCTGGGAGCAGTGTTTTTGTTGCTCTGACAGATGCTCTTGCCGAGTCTCGCGCAGCAGATCTTTGCACTCAACTTCCCCCGGGGTGGGTTGGGCGCGTAGTACAGGGTTTAAATCAAAATTCCGCTTACAATTCGATTTCATCAAAATGACACACTACAGGGGAGTCGCCAAGCTGGTTAAGGCACTGGATTTTGATTCCAGCATGCGAAGGTTCGAATCCTTCCTCCCCTGCCAAACAACTGCATAGCCTACATGTCTGCCCCTATGAACTCCGATTTCCTGACGTTATTTACTGGCAATGCTAACCCTGCTCTAGCGAATGCTGTTGCTAAGCAATTAAGTCTTCCCCTCGGCAAAGCCTTTGTAGGGAGATTCTCCGATGGTGAAATTCAGGTTGAAATTCAAGAAAATGTGCGCGGGAAAAATGTTGTTGTAATCCAATCAACTTGTGCACCAACAAACGATAATTTGATGGAATTAATGATCATGATTGATGCCCTAAAGCGAGCATCTGCAAGCCGCATAACGGCAGTGATCCCTTACTTCGGTTATGCCCGTCAAGACCGCCGTCCACGTTCGGCTCGGGTAGCTATTTCAGCCCGCATTGTTGCCAATATGTTGCAGTCGGTCGCAGGCATCGAGCGAGTTTTGACCATGGATCTGCATGCCGATCAAATTCAAGGCTTCTTCGATATCCCTGTAGATAATATTTATGCTTCCCCCGTTTTACTGGCTGATCTACAAAACAAGAAAGGGGATGATTTATTGGTGGTCTCCCCTGACATTGGCGGGGTAGTGAGAGCCCGTGCGATGGCTAAACAGCTAGACTGTGACTTAGCCATTATTGATAAACGCCGGCCTAAGGCCAACGTTTCTGAAGTAATGCACCTGATTGGTGAAGTGGAAGGTCGTCATTGCGTGATCATGGACGATATTATTGATACTGGTGGCACCCTTTGTAAGGCTGCAGAAGCCCTTAAAGAGCGGGGTGCCAAAGGGGTGACCGCATACTGTACCCATGCTGTTTTATCGGGTGGCGCCGTGGCTAGAATTGCCGCCTCAGAGCTTGACGAAGTAGTGGTAACTGACACCATCCCCCTGACCGAAGAAGCCAGTAAAGTAAAGAAAATTCGCCAATTAAGTGTTGCCCCCCTCTTGGCCGAAACCCTCCTGCGCATAAGCAAGGGCGACTCAGTGATGTCCCTATTTGCTGAATAAAGGCCAGTTTTAGGCTGTTTTTTAAGGTGCTGAGTCTCAAGATTACTTAAAAAGCCCTAAGCAAGCTATAATTTGAGGCTTTTCTGTTTGGTCGCGAACGGAAATTAACCTCAATTTGGGAGTCCTTATGAAAGTCGTTGCTTTTGAAAGAAGCGTGCAGGGAACGGGTGCGAG
>CANKKB010000071.1 GCA_947482555.1 Burkholderiaceae bacterium
GAAGCACCTTGAAACACAAATTTCCCCACTTTTTCACACTTCCTCCCACTTTAGAGGATAGGAAACTTAGGGTCAAGTCTTTTAAGGGGTTTTTTTAGTAAATTCTCTAGTAATTACAAACACTTAGCGAATTCTTTTAAGAAAATAACAGTAATAAAATACTTAAAATAAACAAGGGCTTGGAAAATATACTTGAGATTATGTCTTAGCTATTAAGCCTAATAATACCTAAAAATCGCTTAATATACTGTTTTTAAATACAGTATTCATTTAAATCTACTTTTAAATTCGGTACGCTGTTGTCGTCATTATTTTAGAAACTAGACTCATCGTTTTTTGAATCGGCGCAGGTAATTCTTTTGCACCTGCAGTCCATGCGGCTTGGCCATGCTCGATTTCATCGAGACGCATTTGATCAACAATGGCTCGCGAGCGTTCATCGTTATTCGGCAAGGTATTTAAATGATGATCTAAGTGGCGCTCAACTTGTTTTTCTGTTTCTGCTACAAAACCAAGACTCCAATGATCGCCTGCTAAACCCGCTACTATTCCAATTGCAAAAGCCCCGCCGTACCAAACTGGATTGAGGTAACTTGTATGCGAACCCAACTCCTTTAACCGTTCTTCACACCAGGCCATATGATCTAATTCTTCTTGACCAGCTTGGGCCAGCATCGTCGCAATTTGGGGGTCACGAGCAAGTAATTTTTGGGCTTGATAAAGCGCTTGAGCACAGACTTCGCCAACATGATTGATGCGCATTAAACCGGCAGCATGGGCACTTTCCTGCTGGTCTAGCGCTGGCAGATTAACGGTAGTGCTAGCAGGCGAATGACTCGGGCTTGGGCGCTGCGCAACAGACCCTCCCGCAACCGAACGAAGCGCCACATCAAATTCAATAATGAGGCGATCAGCCAAACTAAACATCTAAATCTCAACCTCGGCTTTAAAGGTTTCCTTTACCCTCAAACCTAAGTCCGCCAATAAGGCGCGGTCATATTCTGCTTCAGGGTTACTTGTAGTGAGTAGTTGCTCACCATAAAAAATAGAGTTTGCGCCTGCTTGAAAACACATGGCTTGCACTGCTCTGCCAAGCTCTTGACGACCGGCCGATAAGCGAACCCGGGCACTGGGCATGGTGATGCGAGCAACGGCAATTGTGCGCACAAATTCGAGGGGATCTAAGGGCGCTTGAGCCTCTAACGGCGTGCCGACAACCGGAACTAAATGGTTGATTGGCACTGATTCGGGGTATGGGCTTAAGTTTGCTAAGCGCGCTAAAAACGCCACCCGTTGTTCGCGCGATTCGCCCATCCCCACAATTCCGCCACAGCAGACTGACATACCTGCAGCCCGCACATGATCAATCGTATCTAAGCGATCTTGATATACCCGGGTTTGAATTACCTCAGAATAAAAATCTTCGCTGGTATCGAGGTTATGGTTATAAAAATCAAGTCCGGCAGCGCTTAAGGTTTTAGCTTGCTCAGGCTCAAGCATACCAAGCGTGGCACAAGTCTCGAGACCTAAGGCCTTCACCCCCCGAATCATCGCAACGACTTTTTCAATATCGCGATCTTTCGGCTCCCGCCAAGCCGCGCCCATACAAAACCGGTTCGAGCCTGCTGCCTTAGCTGCTTTTGCCGCAGCTAAAACTGCTTCGAGCGTCATCAGTTTGGTGGCTTCAACCCCAGTATGGTAGCGTGCCGCCTGCGGGCAATAGCCACAATCTTCTGGACAGCCCCCAGTTTTAATCGAAACTAAGGTGGCTAATTCGATATCACCTGCAGGGAAATAGGCGCGGTGAGTCTCTTGCGCTCTCCAAAGCAGCTGATTAAAAGGCATATTAAAAAGTGCTGCAACGGCTTCTAGGCTCCAAGTCTCTGCCTTCACAGCGGTATTGCGTGCTGAAACAGCATCAATTGCAGATTTCTTCTGCAATTGAATTAATGGTTTTGTACTGGTTTGGACTTGGTTCATCGTGTTCTATCTCCTATTTTACTGCCTATCAATATCTCTCATCATGCCATTGAGCCTATATAAAGGGCCTGTTACACAATCGACAAAAAAAGAAAAACTAGTGTTTAAATATCTCTTATGACAAATACCACTAGCGATGCGGCCTGGGTAAAGCGAAGCCTTACAGCAGTTTGGCACCCTTGCACGCAAATGAAGCAGCATGAATTATTTCCTCTAGTAGCCATTACCCATGGGAAAGGACCTTGGCTTTTTGATGCTAATAATACTGCTATTTTAGACGCGATTAGTTCTTGGTGGACGAATCTTTTCGGACATGCAAATGCCAAAATTAATCAGGCAATTCAAATGCAATTAGAAAAAATTGAGCATGTGATGCTAGCGGGTTTTACCCATCCTCCCGTGGTCGAGTTATCGGAAAAACTGAGTGCCTTAACCCACGGAAATTTAGGCCATGCTTTTTATGCTTCGGACGGTGCCTCTGCAGTTGAAATTGCTCTCAAAATGAGTCATCATTTTTGGCGCATTACTGGACAACCTAAAAAACGCCAATTTGTCTGCTTAGCTAATGGCTATCATGGTGAAACCCTAGGCGCGCTCGCCGTGACTGATGTCGCTATTTTTAGACAAGCCTATGGTGATTTATTACAAACCGTCCATACCGTGATGTCGCCAGACTTACGCCAAGCACTGCCAGGCGAAACTGCTGCTGAGCTAACCCAGCGTGCGGTTGCTGATGTAGCGCAATTATTTGCGCGTGAACATGAGCATATTGCTGCCTTCATTGTCGAGCCGTTAGTGCAATGTGCGGGTCAAATGGCGATGTATTCACCAAGTTATTTGCAGCAAATCCGGCAGCTCTGTGATCACTACTCTATTCATTTAATTGCTGATGAAATTGCGGTGGGGTGTGGTCGCACTGGACTTTTTTTTGCCTGTGAACATGCGGGTATTTGGCCTGATTTTTTAACCCTCTCAAAAGGCATTAGCGGTGGTTACTTACCCCTCTCACTGTCGCTAACGACCGACACAATTTACCAAGCTTTTTATCGCGATGACGTACGGGAAGGATTTTTACATTCTCATTCTTATACTGGGAATCCGCTAGCTTGTGCAGCCGCTTTAGCTAGTCTGGCAATTTTTTCTAGCGAGCAAGTGCTCGAAAAAAATCTTGGGCGTGCAGGAGATTTAAATCGGGCTTTTGCATGGGCCAAGACAGATGAGCGCATCGAGCACTTTCGTCAACAAGGCATGATCTTAGCATTTGATGTCAAAAATACTGCACTGCATGCGGCTGCATTAACAACCCCGTTTGCTGCTCAATTATTTCAACAGGGCTTGCAAGCTGGCGTGCTAGTGCGCCCAATAGGCAATACTATTTATGTGATGCCACCCTATATACTTAGCGCAGAAGAAACCGAGTTGATGTCTAGCAAAATTCGCAGTGCTGTTGATAAAACACTCGCTACCGGGAAACCGACTTAATATGTACGCCCTCAAAAAAGCCCAAGCCCGCCTCGCAGAGCTTGAGCAAAATCTTTTAAAGCGAAGCTTACGCACCACCGCTTCGCCGTGTACGCCTCATCCCACAGTAGATGGCCGTACCCTAAAGGCATTTTGCAGCAATGATTATTTGGGGTTCGCTAACCATCCCGACTTAATAGCTGCCTTGGCTGAAGGCGCCAAACTTTATGGTGCTGGTAGTGGCGCTTCTCATTTAATTAGCGGTCACAGCATTGCCCATGCAAAACTAGAGGAGGCCTTAGCAAGCTTACAAGCGCCGTTTATTCCGCATTCACGCGCCTTATTTTTTTGCACTGGATATCTAGCCAACCTGAGTGCTATTACTGCTTTAGCTAGTTTAGAAAATGAATCTACGAGTAGCTCAACGACAATTTATTCGGGCAAGCTCAATCACGCGTCGCTTATTGACGGGGTGCGCTTAGCTACAGCCCAAACCAAAGCTAATACCGTGATTTTTGATCACCATGATCTACTCGACTTAGAGCGCAAGTTATCAAGTGATACCGCTGCACTCAAACTGATCGTGACCGACGGGGTCTTTAGTATGGATGGTGACTTAGCACCGGTAACTGAGTTACTTGCCTTAGCCAAACAATATGACGCCCTCCTTATTGTGGATGATGCCCATGGTTTTGGTGTCCTGGGAGAAAACGGCTGCGGAATTTTAGAAGCGCTACAACTTCATTCGGAGCGGCTTATTTATATTGGCACCCTCGGTAAAGCAGCCGGCATTAGTGGCGCGTTCATTTGTGGCGAATCGACCTTAATTGAATATATTTTACAAAAAGCCCGTCCCTATATTTATAGCACTGCTAGCCCACCAGCGATTGCGCATGCATTACTACGTAGTCTGCAACTAATTACATCTGCTGAAGGTAAACAGCGTCGTCAACAACTAGCTCATTTAATTGCTACTTGGCAAACAGATATGGTATTTTCCTGTTGGCAAAAAATGTCTTCTACTACCGCCATTCAACCGATTATTTTGGGCGAAAATAAAACAGCATTGGCAGTAGCACAGCACTTAGCTGATGCTGGCTATTGGATTCCTGCGATTAGGCCACCTACCGTTCCAGCTGGTAGTGCCAGGCTACGTGTGACTTTTTCCGCAAGTCACACGATTGCGGAAGTACGAGAACTCATCAGCACCCTCCAGCAAATTGAATTGACAGTATTAGCAAGCGATGCGCAATAAAATAAATCGTCATTACTTTGTTACTGGTACCGACACAGAGATTGGTAAAACGCTAGTCGCTGGTGCGTTGATTTTGCTCTTGCGGGAACATTTTGAACGCGTCGCGGGTTTTAAACCAATTGCTGCGGGAATGTATCGGAATGCCAATGATCAATTGGTAAATGAGGATATAGAAACCCTGATGCTCGCCTCTGGCCTCTCAATCCCAGCATCTAAAATATGCGCATATCAGTTAGAGCAAGCTGTCGCCCCGCATTTAGCAGCAGCGCAAATGGGTATTGAACTGAGGTGCAATGTAATGCTAGCCGCCTATCAACAGTTAAGCCAACAAGTTGAAGCGGTGATCGTTGAGGGTGCTGGTGGTTTTTTGGTGCCATTGAACACCGCAATGAATGTGGCTGATCTGGTCGAGTTACTAGACATACCCGTAATCCTGGTAGTTGGCATGCGGCTGGGTTGCCTTAATCATGCCTTGCTTACTGTAGCAGCAATTGAACAGCGTGGTCTTAAGCTAGCAGGCTGGGTTGCAAACAGCTTACATCCACAGATGCCTCTTTTAGCAGAAAATATGAAGAGTCTACAGGAGCGTATTACTGCCCCGCTCCTAGGCGTGATTGATTGTTTACCACCTGAGCTCCAAAAATACGGGAATACCCCTTATTCCTTATCTGCCTTAGAGTTTGCTAAAAAATCCCTCAAACTACCCTAAATAATTCAAAAAAATGAGCTAAAAAGAGCATCGTCCTGCACTTTCAGCTAATATGAAACCATGCAACTACTTCCCGAAATACTTGCTTCCACAGATGAGATTCAGGTCATCCGCCGTAATATTCATGCCCACCCTGAACTCCGATTTGAAGAAACCCTCACTGCCGATTTAGTAGCTGAGGCTCTGTCAAGCTGGGGTATTCCGATTGTTCGCGGAATGGGTAAAACTGGCGTTGTGGGTCGCTTAGATGGAGAGCTTGGGCCTGGAAAGATGATTGGCCTACGCGCCGATATGGATGCCTTACCACTGCAAGAACACAATGCCTTTGCCCATGCCTCGCGTCATGCCGGCAAAATGCATGCTTGTGGCCATGATGGTCATACTGCGATGCTCTTGGGTGCGGCTCAATATTTATCGAATCATCGCGACTTTAAGGGTAGTGTAATTTTCATTTTTCAGCCCGCCGAAGAAGGAGGTGGCGGTGCTCGTGAAATGATTAAAGATGGTCTCTTTAAACAATTTCCATGTGATGCTGTTTTTGGTTTACATAACTGGCCCGGTATTCCCGTCGGTGATTTTGGTGTCACTGTGGGACCCATGATGGCATCGAGTAATGCCTTTCAAATCACTGTTAAGGGTCGCGGTGGGCATGCCGCTTTACCGCACAATAGTGCCGACCCAGTAATTGCAGGCGTCAATGTCGTGCAAGCCTTACAAAGTATTATTACGCGTAACAAGCGGCCAGTAGATGCTGCGGTCTTATCCATCACCCAATTTCATGCAGGTGAAACTAGTAATGTGATTCCTGATAGCGCTTTTATTGGCGGCACGGTACGCACCTTTACGCTAGAAGTGCTTGATCTGATTGAAACCCGGCTACGTGAAATTACCCATGGTGTCGCAGGCGCCTTTGATTGCTCTGCTGAAATTGAATTTATCCGCAACTATCCGCCACTCATCAATCATCAGCAAGAAGTTGATTTTGCGGTCAGCGTGATCACCGATTTAGTTGGGGCGGGGCACGTCGATACACAAATTGATCCAACTATGGGTGCAGAAGATTTTGCTTTTATGGTCTTAGAAAAGCCCGGTTGCTATGTATTCCTTGGCAATGGCGACGGCGATCATCGGGCAGTTGGTCACGGCATGGGACCGTGCCAGTTACATAATCCTTCTTATGATTTTAACGACGCCCTCATTCCTATTGGGGTTAGTTACTGGGTTAAGCTAGCTCAACGCTTTTTGGCTTAACGGGGCAATAGAAGCCAGGCTTGACCTGCTTGTTTCATGCGACCGGCGAGCTCGCCTGCCGCCTCACCGCTACCCCAATAATAATCTGCCCGCACTGCGCCGACAATTGCAGTACCCGTATCTTGCGCCATCACTAAGCGTTGCAGTATTTGCGTGCTTAAAGGACGCGTAGTCGATAAGAACACTGGGGCTCCAAGTGGTAATGAGCGTAGATCAACTGCAATACTGCGCTCCGCTGTGAGCGGAACTCCTAAGGCGCCAATTGGACCAAGATCGGCAGGAACATTACTCGGTAAAATTTTAAAAAATACATAGCGTGGGTTAGCATTTAACATTTCTTCAACTCGATTGGGATTGTTCCGCGCCCATTGTTGAATGCCCTGCATCGTCGCTTCACTACGCGTAATGTAACCTTGATTTAATAGCCACTGGGCAAATGATTTGAAGGGCTGATCATTAGTGCCAGCAAAACCTAAACGCAATACTTGACCATCATTTAAACGAATCTTGCCCGAACCCTGGATCTGCATAAATGCTGCGGCTACTGGATCTTGAACCCATGCCAGCTCGCTACCCGCTAAGCTATTTGCACTCATTAATTGGGCCCGTGTGGGTGCTGGATTGGGTTTGACCTTCTCCCAAGCTTTTGGGTAGGCATATAAAGGCACTGAAAATAAGGGTGTACGCTGGCGCGAACCATTCATGACCGGCTCGTAATAACCCGTGACCAAACCAGAATTATTGTTATTGCTTAAGGCAGAAGTTTCATATGCTTGAAAATTCGTTTCAAAATAACGTCGAATTGCGCCCCCGTCTTCGGCTGCAATACCGTTGACCTTCGCGCAGACTTGAGCCCACTGCACCTCACTTTTCCGTTTTCGTAAAGCCTCACAGCTTTTTAACCACGCCGGCCATGCCTGGGTTAAATCATCGGTCTGCCAGCCGCTAATTTGCTGCCAATCAACCGCCCTAAAGCCCGTGATCGCGGAGGTATATGGGGTATTGCCCAAATTAGAAGTTGTGCTTCTGGTAGCGGGTATCTGGTTATTTGCTGTTCGAGTGGGCGGTGTTGAACAAGATGTTAATAATAAGATGCTGGTACAGGCTAAGATACTCAGGAAACTGGAAATTACCATGCTAGCGAATTTATTTGATACATACCCTTCTTTATTATTTCTGCTCGAGGCATTACTTGCCCTGGGCCTTTTGTTATTCATTGTTTTTTGGACTGGCTCTGGGCGCAAAGACTAGGCCCCAACTTAATGCAAAGTTCTGGGCATCACTAGCGCAAACTCAGTAATAGGCGCCTGAAAAAACTGGGCCTCCTCGGTAACGCAGAAATATTCCCCACGCATCGTGCCTGCGGGGGTCGGCAAAGTAGCCCAACTGGTGTATTCAAATTGTTCGCCAGCGCGTAACAGGGGTTGCTGACCCACCACACCCAAGCCCCGTACTTCCTGAACATCGCTATCGCCGTCGGTAATAAACCAATGGCGTGCAATCAGTTGCACACTGGTTTGGCCGGTATTCCGAATCGTAATGGTATAGGCAAAGGCAAATTGCCGA
>CANKKB010000072.1 GCA_947482555.1 Burkholderiaceae bacterium
CCTAGTAATACTGTCGCAAAAAGCGAGTAAATAGCTTGCTTCCGATTGCCTTCTTGCATCGCATGGTGAGCCCAAGTAACTGTGACGCCAGAGCTCAGTAATAAGGCCGTATTAATAGTCGGAATTGGCCATGGGCCCATCGTTTGAAATTGGGGAATTAAACCAGCCGGGCCATCATTGGGCCAGACAGCAGAAAAATCAGGCCAAAGTAATTTACTTTCAACATCTCCCAACCATGGCAGACTAATATTGCGCGCATAAAATAATGCTGAAAAGAAGGCCGCGAAAAACATGATTTCCGAAAAAATAAACCAGGCCATCGACCAGCGATAAGAGATGTCGACGTTGATGCCATTTTTACCTGCGTTTGACTCGGCAATGGTGTCGCCAAACCAGTTATACAAGACAAACAAAACCCATAAAACGCTGCCCAAGACGAGCATGCTAGCCCAAGCAGACTGATTTACCCAAGCTGCCATACCGCCGCCAAAACCAAGCAAGCCTATGCTTAGAAGAACAGGGTAACGTGAAGGATTTGGAACAAAATAATATGGGACTGAATTAGACGACATGGTCTGCTCTCTGGATAATCAAAAACAATTAAGAATGGCTAACAACGGCTCTCACAATCAAGAGGAGGGCTCCCATAAAAATCATAGCTCCCAAAACCCCTGCAATCACAATATGAACAAAGCTCAAAGACGCGACATCCTCCTGCAGACCCGATTTTTTACGGATCCCCAAAAAGGCCCAAAAAACGGCGCGCATCGACTGCCAGAAGCTACTATTTTTTTTCATGTTAAATAAGCGCCTTGGCTGCTGGAGGAGTTACCGCCTTTTGGCCAGCGTTAATTTCAAAAAAAGTATAAGACAAGGTGATCGTTTTAACGTCTTTTGGTAAGCTCCGATCTACGACAAATATGACTGGTAATTCTTTGGCTTGATGTGGGCCCAGCGTTTGCTGTTGAAAACAAAAACATTCCAATTTGGTAAAGTACTCAGTTGCAATTTTGGGGGTATAGCTTGGAATCGCTTGTGCCATGATGGGTCGATCAAAATTATTAACAACCTCATACATAATTTGAACCATTTCACCGGGGTGGACTTCAAGATAATTTTTGACCGGCTTAAAAGTAAAGGGTCCGCGACTGTTGGAGTCAAACTCTACTGTTACTGTACGCGTATAGTCGACTTGCGTATTGGTTGATTTATTGGGGCGAAAAGCCCGCGTTCCATAATCATTTTTATTGGTTAGTACATTAATGCCGGTAACTTCGCAGAGGGCCTGATACATTGGCACCAAAGCATAGCCAAAACCAAACATCAAGACTACTATTACCATTAGCTTTACTAATATTTGGCGATTAAGAGCAAGAGGATTAGTTGGCATTTGGGTAACTGCAATTAAGCTAAGACAGCCCTTTTCAACACAATGCCCAAGAAAAAGACCAGGGCAATGCTTAAAAGGATATAGGCCAAGCGTTTGTTATGGTTAGCTTGATTGGGCTTGTTCACGAGGTACGCTTAACTTAGCTTAGTCATTAATGGGCATGGGCAGGCGTGCTACTTGGATGCATCGGCGCATCAAAATCAACCTGTGGTGGTGTTTCAAAAGTATGGAATGGAGCAGGCGATGGAATCGTCCATTCCAAACCTTTAGCGCCATCCCAAGGGCAATCAGATGCTTTTACGCCATGACCCCGATACGCCGGTAAAACGACAAAAAGCAAGAAATACACTTGCATCACCCCAAAGCCTAATGCACTGATTGAAGCAATCATATTGAAATCAGCAAATTGGGTGGGGTAATCGGCATAGCGCCGTGGCATACCTGCTAAACCTAAAAAATGCATGGGGAAAAAAGTTAGGTTGAAAAAAATTAAGGAGCCCCAGAAGTGAATTTTGCCGCGGAATTCATTAGCCATGCGGCCAGTCCACTTAGGACACCAAAAGTAAAAACCGGCAAACATGGCAAATAAGGATCCTGCTACTAAGACATAATGGAAATGAGCCACCACGTAGTAGGTGTCTTGCAAACCAATATCGATTGGCGCCATTGCTAAAATTAGCCCAGTGAATCCACCCATGGTAAAGACGAAAATAAAGCCAATTGCCCAGAGCATTGGGGTTTCAAATGTCATTGAACCGCGCCACATCGTAGCGACCCAATTAAAAATTTTCACGCCCGTAGGAACTGCAATTAACATCGTGGCATACATGAAAAAGAGTTGGCCAGTGACTGGCATGCCAGTCGTAAACATGTGGTGCGCCCAAACAATAAAAGACAAGATTGCAATCGAGGAAGTGGCATAGACCATCGAGCTATAACCAAATAAGGTTTTGCGCGAAAAAGCAGGCACGATTTCAGAGATGATGCCAAAGGCGGGCAAAATCATGATGTATACCTCAGGGTGCCCAAAGAACCAAAAAATATGTTGGAACATCACGGGATCACCACCGCCTACTGCTGAGAAAAAAGTGGTGCCAAAATGCCGATCGGTCAAAACCATCGTAATCACCCCGGCCAATACTGGCATGACGGCAATTAATAAATAGGCAGTAATGAGCCAAGTCCAGCAAAACATCGGCATCTTCATCATCGTCATGCCTGGCGCACGCATGTTCAATACCGTCACGATAATATTAATTGAGCCCATGATGGAAGATGCGCCCAATAAATGAATAGCAAAAATCGCCATATCCATACCCGGACCCATTTGTAAACTTAAGGGTGCATAGAGAGTCCAGCCGCCGGCGGGGGCGCCTCCTGGTGCTAAAAAAGAACCAAAGAGCAAAATTGCTGCAACAGGCAAAATCCAAAAACTTAAATTATTCATCCGTGCAAATGCCATATCTGCCGCACCAATTTGTATGGGGATCATCCAGTTAGCGAAACCCACAAATGCTGGCATGATCGCTCCGAATACCATCACCAAACCATGCATGGTGGTTAATTGATTAAAAAATTCAGGACGAAAATATTGCAGGCCGGGTTGAAATAACTCCAAACGAATGCCCAAGGCCATTACACCACCAGCCAATAAACTGACAAATGAAAAAACTAAATACATCGTCCCAATATCTTTATGATTGGTAGCAAATAACCAACGACGCCAGCCATGCGGTTGATCGTGGGCATGATCATGATCATGAACGCTATCGTGGGTAGTGGATATGGTGCTCATAGATGACTCTCTTCAGGTCGATTAAATGATTAATGAATAATATGAATATATTTATTTGCTTGTAGTACGTGCCGTAATAAAATCTTGGGTTTGAATTACATCACCCATTTTATTACCCCAGGTGTTTCGCGTATAAGTCATTACCGCGGCTAAATCGCCATCGGATAGCACCCCACTCCATTTCGGCATGGCATTTTTTCCGTACAGCAAAATTTGATATTGGCCCTCTTTAGGTCCCAGTACTACCTTACTACCCACTAATGCAGGGAATGCGCCTGCGCCTGCGCCATTAGCCTGGTGACAGGCGGCACAGTTCGCTGCATACACTTTCGCGCCACGTTCTTTTTGCTCATCAAGCGTATAAGTTTTAGTTGGATCGTCAGCATTGCCTGCCATTTCTTTTTTCTTGGCGTCGACCCACTTACTGTAGTCTTCTGCTGAAACTACCTTAACGACGATCGGCATAAAGGCATGTTGTGCACCACATAACTCGGAGCACTGCCCCCGAAATGTACCGATTTTTTCTGCCTTAAACCACGTGTCCCGCACAAAGCCTGGAATAGCATCTTGCTTAACACCAAATGCGGGTACGGCCCACGCATGAATCACATCATTTGCAGTGGTGATAATACGAATTTTTTTATTGACTGGAACCACCATCTCATTGTCGACTTCCATTAAATAGGTCAGCGACTTAGGTTCTAGGTTATTTACTTGAGCACGCGGAGTCGAGAGGGTTGATAAAAAGCCAATGCCCTCACCTTCGCCCTTGATGTAATCGTAGCCCCACTTCCATTGATAACCTGTAGTTTTAATAGTGATATCAGAATTGGTTGTGTCTTTCATGGCGACTACTGTTTTAGTAGCTGGCAAAGCCATAGCAATTACGATAATTAAGGGGATTACTGTCCAAATAATTTCAACTGTGGTGCTTTCATGAAACGATGCAGCTTTAGCGCCCTTTGATTTACGGTGTTTCAAAATGGAATAAAACATCACACCAAATACACCAACAAAAATTACTGCGCAAATCACGATCATGAACCAATTGAGCCAATGAATTTCTGCCATGATTTTGGTTGCTGGAACGGGGAAGTCCAGCTGATTGACTTTCGGGCCGCCGGGCATATCACCATTAGCATGAACTACTGGCGTTATCGCAACGGCTAGCAATGCTCCCAAGTAAAACCAAGCCTTTAAGGCTTTTGCTAATAAATTCATCTCATTCTCTATTTGTTGTGCTGCACAATTTTCACGAATAATTGCGCTTAAAAATGCAAAAACCTATTTCAACCCTGCTATCTAACCATAGATTATAGGGTTAAATAAGGAGGCGTGAAAGCTGAGTTGCGCTATTTAACCAACATGAAGACCTATCTTATATTGATAGTAAGCACTTACATTTAAGTTAATCCTTAATCCTCTTTGTTTGAATTTGATCTGGGCTAATAAATGCCTCTTGATTCTGAGTTTTTGAGAGGTGCTTATTCACGACCCAGGCATGCCCATAAATAATCTCTAAGGTCAATTTTTTCGGTAAAAGGGACTTATTCCCCTGCCAGTTTTCTAGGCTGATGGGTTTTGCCAACAAGCCTAAAGCATGAGCATCGTGCAACATTAACTGCGCCGAGTCGTATTGCAAATCTAGATACTCCATATCCATTACTGGCTCAGCAAATCGTTGGGCAATTAAGGCATCGCCCAAATCATGCATATCCCAAGCGCTGGGCAAAGGTATAAGACCCAAGGCAGTCCTTATCTCTGGGTCAAGCGCGTGTAATTCCTTGCCGGTATCGGGGCCCAAATAACTAAAACTAAGTAACCCTCCTTCACGCAGTAGGCGCCAAAATTCAGCTAAGATTATTTTTGGATTGCCTTGTTCATGAAGCCATAAATTACTCCAAACCAAATCACATGAATTCGGGGCGACTGAAAAAGTGGCTGAAGTCGCTGCTTCGCTTAGGTTTAATTTCTTGCCGCCGCTACTTCGCCATAGTAAAAACCAACGCGTCACACGGTACCGAGTGAACTCGAAGACTGATAAATTCGGGCGCAGGTAAAAAAAGACTTGTGCAGCAGGGAAGCGTTTCACCAACCAATTGGCTTGCGCACCAGGATAATCTGGCGCAATCAAAATAGCCTGCGGATGTATCTTCACGATGGCCATTTTCTGGCACATGCGTAAAGCAATTTCGGTATAAAGCCATCTCAAAGCATGGGTCATTCGCTGAGTATACTCAGCGCCCCATGAATAATTTTCATCGCTTTATTGGCGCTTTATTACCAAGCCGTTGCATTTTATGCAATCGCGCTCAGGCAGCCACGACTTGTGAGTCCTGTCTTGAACTGTTGCGATACCAGAAGCAGCACGACAAATTAGCTTGTGTTTGCTGTGGCATTGAGTTGCCTACGACCCCAAATAAAATTCTTGGGTCACCAGGGCAACGGTGTCTTGAGTGTATTAACACACCGCCGTCTTTTGACTTGAGTTTTTGTCTCGCGCCCTACGCTGGCCAATTGAAAACTGCAGTACAGCAGTTGAAATACCAGCGGCGGCTTGCATATGCTACTGGCTTAGCCCACCTATGGAATGGGTTGATGTCTAAACACTTAGATCAGTTGCCCCCAGCTTATCTTTTACCCGTTCCCCTGAGCCATCAAAAACTGGCTGAGCGAGGCTTTAACCAATGCTGGGAAATTGTCAAGCATTTGACCTTACCAAAACACCTCAAAGTACTGCCTAATGTCCTACGGCGACGCCATTCCAAGGTTAAGCAAATCTCTGCTGGCCGGCTAGAACGTCAACAAGCCTTAAGTGGCTTATTTTATTTTGAACCCCGTCATGCAGAGCTTCTGGCGCAGCAAGCGGTTATTGTGTTTGATGATGTCATGACCACGGGCTCAACCTTGAATGCAGTTGCTAGGGTACTAAAAGATCATGGCGTATATCATGTTCGCAACTGGGTTTTATTACGCACTCCGAGGCAATTGACTGATGTTTAATGTAGTGCTCTTTGAGCCTGAAATTCCCCCCAATACGGGCAACATCATTAGACTCTGTGCTAATACTGGCGCGCAGCTTCATCTCATTGAGCCGCTCGGTTTTCCCCTCGAGGATGCCAAGTTGAGACGAGCTGGGCTTGATTATCATGAGTACGCAAGCATCGCTGTTTATCCCAACTGGGCAGACTTCCTAGTCAAACATAACTCCCCACTGCAGCGCCTCTTTTTATTGTCTACCAAAAGTCAGCGTAACTTTTATGAGGCGCAACTTCTGGCAAATGACTATTTTGTTTTTGGCTCTGAAACCAAAGGGGTAAGTGCTGATGTTAGAGCTACCGTACCACTCGAAAATCAGGTTCGCTTGCCCATGCAAGCAAACAGTCGCAGTCTTAATCTTTCGAACTCAGTAGCCATTGTGGTTTATGAAGCATGGCGCCAAATACAGTTTAAGCACTGTATCTAAAGCTTAATGTTCCGGTTTAGCATGACGACCCATCAAGCCTTGTAGCGCAACTGCCAAAGATTGTTCCCCTTGCAAGACTGCACTCACATGATTGGTGATGGGCATGTCAACTTTTAAGCGTGCAGCCAAGCTCACAATCGCTGATGCACATAAAACCCCTTCGGCCACGTGCCCGAGCTCAGCCAAAATAGTGGGCAAAGATTTCCCTTCGGCTAACAATAAACCAACTCGCCGATTACGGGATAAATCACCTGTTGCGGTCAAAATTAAATCGCCCACGCCAGTTAGACCCATACAGGTTTCTGGTTGACCTCCCGCCGCCTTTACTAAACGCATCATTTCGGCTAAGCCACGAGTTAATAAGGCCGCACGCGCATTTAGTCCTAAACCAAGGCCATCGCCAATTCCAGCAGCAATCGCAATGACATTTTTTACTGCGCCGCCAAGTTCAACCCCAATTAAATCTTCGCTAGCATAAATACGCACGTTGTCATGATGAAAGGCATTCTGCACACTAGTGCATAAGCTATTTGAAGCGCTAGCAATCGTTAGGGCGCACGGCAGACCGAGTGCCATTTCACCTGCAAAGCTGGGTCCCGTCAAGGATCCATAAGTATGCGGAATATTTCGCCCATGGGCTTGCAATTCACGTGCGACCAATTGATGTGGCAGTAAGGTTGTTTTAGGTTCAAGCCCCTTGCATAACCAAACTATTTGCAAAGGGCAAGTTGCTATTTCTGCTATATGCCGCACTGAATCAGCTAGCCCGCTGATGGGCGTGGCAATCACAACTAAATCTTCTGGATTCAGGCGCCGGATCGCCTGTTCAAAATTATCGCTAATTTCCACTGCGCTCGACAAAGTAATGCCGGGTAGATGTGAGAGATTTTCTTTATGCTGCCGAAGCGCCTGTGCTTGGGTAGTGTTTCTGGTCCATAAACAGACCGCATGATCCGGCAAGTGTCGTGCTGCTTGCACCGCGATGGCTGTTCCCCAGGCGCCTGCTCCAATGACAGTTAGCTTCATGAGCTTAACTTGAACGTAAATTAGTTAGGGAGAATAATTTTGCTCTTTTCAGCATCCGCATTACTCTCAGCGGCACCTTTAGCCCCTTCGCTTGCTTGGGCTAAACGTTGCTCGTACATGGCATGAAAATTGATCTCTGCCAAATGAATTGCTTGAAACCCTGCACGACTTACGATATCTGCGATATTGGAACGTAAATAGGGGTACAAAATCGTCGGGCAAGCAATTGCTAACATCGGTTCAACTTGCTCAGGGGGGATATTTTTAAATTCAAAAATACCCGCTTGTTTTGCTTCAATTAAAAATAGTGTCTTACCTTCTACGCGCGCCGTAATCGTGCCTGATAACATCACCTCAAATAACTCCTCACTTAAAGGTGCAATTCCTATATCAACCTCGACTTGCATTTGGGGTTCAGCCTGTACCAACAAAATTGCTGGGGTGTTTGGCTGCTCAAGCGAAAGGTCTTTTAAGTAGATGCGCTGAATTTGAAAAGAAGGTTCAGTCGAATTTTGTTCG
>CANKKB010000073.1 GCA_947482555.1 Burkholderiaceae bacterium
CCTCCAAGTTCGCGGCGTAGTCTCAGCCCGTGGTGGATTTGCTCCTGGCAAGACAACTAAGCCTTTTAACTTGCCGCGCGAATCGGGAACTAATAAGTTGGGGTTACGCTTTTGTGCATAACTTAAAGCTCCTGGTGTAAACCACCAAACCCGATCTGCATGTAAACAAATTTGCTTTTCAAGCTGAAAGCGAAAATGGGCTTCACGCTCACTTGGAGGATTGAGTCCATCATCATGCTCATTACTGCGCATGACTAATGGGTCATGAATTTCTGCCAGCCACTTTAGCTGCGCGTTTTTGCCTGTATAGCGTTTAATCCACATTGCTGCTAAATGGGCTGACCAAGCTCCCCCAGTGGAATACACTACATCAATTTTGCCGGCACGCGCTAAGCGAATACCATGCCAGGCTGCCGGCAATGCCCATGACCATTGGCTTGAATAGCCAGCGATTAGGCGCTCGATAGCAATAAAAGGGGCCAGCAATACCGATAATGAAACCGTCAAGACTTTATAAATAAAGCCTCGTCCACAACGTATAGCAAGCCAATGACGAAAATCAAAGCGCAAACCTGCAGGTCCCCAAGGGAAAAATTGCCGATGCGTAAAACGTCGATCGGCAGAACCGGTAACCGCGCTAAAGACAGTTAACTCTAGACCAGCATCTAATAAATAAGGTACCTTATCGGTAATCGTTTGGCTTGCGGCACGACCGTCCATATTAAAACCATGCGCCAAAATTAACCAACGTTTGGGTAAGTGCTCTAGTTCTGTGACGTCCATGGTGGAGCTCATGGTCGAATTCATTGGCGCCTTAACTTTAATATGCGTTCTTATTTACAAAGCCGCGAAAGATTGTTAAGAAAATAATCTTGAAGTCGAGCCAGAGCGACCAATTTTCAATGTAATATAAATCGTGTTCTATCCGGGCATGTAAATCCGTATCTCCGCGCCAGCCATGAATTTGGGCCCAGCCCGTGATGCCCGCTTTCACCAAATGCTTCTTCATATAGTCTGGAATTTCTTGTTTAAATTGCTCTACAAAAATAGGGCGTTCAGGGCGTGGTCCCACAATTGACATTTGCCCTTGTAAGACATTAAAAAACTGCGGCAGTTCATCCAGGCTTGTAGCGCGCATCCATTTTGAAAATCCCGTAACCGATTTATTTGCTGAGCCGCCCCACTGTACTTGCTCTTCTTCTAGATTCGTTGGCATGCTACGAAACTTCAGAATCTCAAAAACTTCGCCATTCCAGCCAATGCGTTCTTGGCGATAAAAAATCGGGCCTGGTGAGCTGACCTTGACACAGATAGCCAAAATTAAAATTAGGGGGCTAATCAATATCAAAATCAGGGTTGCCAAGACGTAATCTTCTACTGTCTTGATAAATAAATTCACTCCAGCCATCGGCGTGCCATATAAATCAATCATCTGCATCCCCAACACTTCACTAACGCCATGATTAATTAGACGAAATGAAAACCAATCAGGCACAAAGCGAATGGTCGCGGTACTTAATTTGAGATGCTCCATGACCATGCGCATTTGACTGCCATCGCCCATCGGCAAAGCAAGCCATATTTCATTCAGCGGTTGTAAAGCCAGCGCAGTTAACTGCTGTGGATTTAATTCTGTTAAATGGGTTTGAATACGATAGCCGGACCATCTTGAAGATTCAATGCGAGTGACTAATTCTTGCGCAGTTGAGCCAGATCCAATAATGGCAATGTGGCGCAGATTCACGCCTTTGGCTCGATACTGACGCAACAAAATATAGCTTATTAGACGACTACTACAAAGCACCAACAAACTACCAATAGCCCAAGACAATAACCACAAACGCGAATACATTTCCGTTGACTTGCTAAAGACGAGCCAGATCAAAATTAAAATCCAGGTTTTTAAAACGCCAGCGGCAACTTGGCCAAACAAGGCCCATAAATTACCGCCCCGCCACGAGCGATAGGCGCCATTAGTCAAAACTAAATAGGCCAGACTGGCCAGTACCATTAGAGCGGTGTAGCGCTGCAAATCTAAACCTGGATCTTTAAAATATTGCAATACAAAAAATGTCACCAAACCGACGACATTAATCATCACAAAATCAAAGAGGCGAATTAAATAGGAATTAATTAAAAAAGAGGCTGCCATGGTGATATTTTGCAGTACTTGCGCTAGGCCTATGCAATTTGTAGGCCAAAATTGCTTTTTAATGCCTTAATTACCGCATCTGGGCTAATTTGATCCATGAGGTACGCCGGCTCTTTGGGGTATTCAGACCCTAAATGGAGATATGCCCCGCCTTCGCTGAGGCCAGGACCCAAGATGATGGGAATTGCAGTGCCGCTCGTAAGTGGGCCCCAGCGCGCTGGATTAGTAGGTCCATGCAGGGCAACTAAAGGCCTACCTAAAATAGCGGCTAAATGCATTGTGCCGGTATTGACTGCTACAACTGCTTCAGCCTGATTCATTAGCCCTGCCGTTTCAAGCCAATTTGCCAATCCTGCAACAGAAATAATTCGTGCGCTGCCTTGGGTAGCCACTTCATTATTAGGCGCACTTGATGAGAGGTTTGCGCTCGCCAGACTAGTGTTTAATTTTTGTACCAAGTTTGCGGCACGTTTTTTATCGTCGGGACCGCCAGTAATAATAATTGCATAACCCGCACTCACCAGGCGCTTACCGAGCTCGAGCCATGAGTTAATAGGCCATTCGCGCATGGCAAACTGCGTACCGCTCGCCCATGGGTGCAGCACTATAAATGGCTTAGTAACGGGAGGTAGAGGAACTTGATCAATACTCGTCAGATCAAGTTCTGGTAAGGCACCGTTAGTAATATTTAAAGGTTGGAGCAAGGCCCGAAAGTTGTCTATTTCATGAACTTTCCGGCTATGGGGAACCAATACATCATAGGCAAAGTGCCGATATTGGCCAGGGGTATTAAAACCAATCGTTACTTTTGCGCCACTAAGAGCGCAAAGGATGGCACCAATTTTGGACCATTGCGAAGTATCAATTAAAACGTCTACTGGAAATTGGGCAATCGATTCACGCATGGTTTGTAAAGCATGCCACGGAGAAGTAATGGGAATAAGTACGATGCGATCAAAATTGCTGATTAACTTAAAAATCTCCACATTGGCTGGAGTTGAAAAAATAGTGACACTAATTCGTTCTCCAGTTTTCGCTTGAATTTTATTTCGATATTGCTTGAGATCAGCCAAGATCGCTGCGGCCAATAAGGCGTCGCCAACCGCAGCAAATACGCAAACCCCAATCCGCTTGATGGTGATGTCGTCAGTCAGTCTAGTCGACAGATCATTTGATAAGAGGGAATGAAATTGCGCGCCCAAGAGGTTCTTTTTAGGGCGAAAAAAGGCGATTAGATACAGCAACGGTATTCCTAACCACCGGTCTAAGCGACGCAATAAAGCCTTTCCTCGCTCTGCTGGAACCTGCTCAACTTTGCTTCCGCCCTCACCCGCTTTGCTCACACCTGCCATCCTTGCTCTCTTGCGCCTTGAAGCCCCATTGTATTTGTTGCGGACAGGGCACAAGCCCTGTTTTAAAACAATTTACAATAGCGCCTTAACCTCCGTAATAACGGAACCAAGAAAACGAGCCCGAAACTAAGCTGAAACTGACCCTTATTTTTAAGAAAACCCCATGTCAAAATCAAAAGTAGCCCTAATTACTGGAATTACTGGCCAAGATGGCGCTTATTTAGCTGAATTCTTACTGCGCAAGGGCTATGAAGTCCATGGTATTAAGCGCCGTGCCTCGCTCTTTAATACCGACCGCATTGATCACCTCTATCACGACCCCCATATTGAGGGCTCTAAATTAACCCTGCACCATGGTGACCTCACCGATTCATCGTGCCTCATTCGTATTATTCAACAAACCCAGCCTGATGAGCTCTATAACTTAGCAGCGCAGTCGCATGTCGCCGTCTCTTTTGAAGAGCCAGAGTACACCGCTAATTCGGATGCTTTGGGCGCCCTGCGTTTATTAGAAGCGATTCGGATTTTAAAATTAGAGAAAAAAACCCGTTTCTATCAAGCCTCAACTTCTGAGCTCTATGGCTTGGTACAAGAAATTCCCCAAAAAGAAACAACGCCTTTTTATCCCCGCAGCCCCTATGCCGTGGCTAAGCTCTATGCCTACTGGATTACCGTCAACTACCGCGAGGCTTATGGCATGTATGCCTGTAACGGCATTCTCTTTAACCATGAGAGCCCGATTCGTGGCGAAACGTTTGTCACCCGCAAAATTACCCGTGCCTTAGCGCGTATTAAGTTAGGCGTACAGGAATGTCTATATCTTGGCAATCTTGATGCTAAACGCGACTGGGGTCATGCCCGTGATTATGTTGAAATGCAATGGTTAATGTTGCAACAAGAAGTTGCTGAAGACTATGTCATCGCGACCGGCGTGCAATTTAGTGTGCGTGAGTTCATCAATTTAGCTGCCGCAGAGTTAGGCCTGAAAATTACTTGGCAAGGTAGTGGAGTTAATGAAAAAGGTTTTGACAGTAAGGGCAAATGTATTGTGGCCGTAGACCCCCGTTATTTCCGTCCTACCGAAGTCGAAACCCTTTTGGGTGACGCTAGCAAAGCCAAAGAAAAGCTGGGTTGGGTACCACGTACCTCGTTTGAAGATTTAGTCAAAGAGATGGTGCGCGAAGACCTTCGTGGCGCCGAGCGCGATGAGCTCGTAAAAAAACATGGCTATACCACCCTGGAGCGAAATGAATAAAGCAGCAAAGATTTATGTAGCGGGCAATCGTGGCATGGTGGGAAGCGCGATTGTGCGCTTTTTACGTTCCGAGGGTTTTGAGAATATCCTGACGCGCACGCATGCGGAACTGGACTTACTCAATCAAGCGACAGTGCATGATTTTCTGCAAACTGAAAAACCCGATTACCTATTTATTGCAGCTGCTAAAGTAGGTGGCATTCAATCGAACAATACGTATCGCGCCGATTTCATTTATCAAAACTTGATGATTGAATGCAATTTAATTCATGGGGCTTACGCTGCAGGCATTAATCATCTCATGTCTTTAGGGTCAAGTTGTATTTATCCGCGCGATTGTCCGCAACCGATTAAGGAAGAATATTTACTGTCGGGGCCGCTGGAGCAAACTAACGAGCCTTATGCGATTGCTAAAATTGCCGGCATTAAGTTATGTGAAAATTACAACCGCCAATACGGTACACATTATGTGAGTTTAATGCCGACCAATCTGTATGGACCTGGTGATACTTACGATTTAAATAATTCCCATGTCTTGCCCGCTTTAATTCGCAAAGCCCATGAAGCCAAATTACGTAATGAAAAAGCCTTAGTCGTGTGGGGTTCAGGTCGACCCCGCCGTGAGTTTATGCACGTCGATGATTTAGCGAGAGCCTGCGTGATGCTTATGGAGCAGGGTTATAACGGCCCTTTCCTTAATATTGGTACTGGGCAAGACTTAACGATTCGTGAATTAGCCGAAGAAGTTATTAACGTGATTGGTTTTCAAGGTGATTTACAGCTCGATAGCAGTAAGCCTGATGGCACGCCGCAAAAACTCCTCGACGTCAGCAAAGCCCACGCCTTGGGATGGAAAGCGCAAATTGAATTGCGTCCGGGAATTGCGAATGCCTATAGTTGGTTTTTAGAACATATTGCCCCTGGACTGAAGTGAGTAAAATTCAGTTATGAAGCTTGAATTTTCAACGGTAATTCTTTGTGGTGGTGCAGGCTCGCGTTTATGGCCAGTCTCCCGTGAAAACCGCCCCAAAGTATTTATGCCAGTGGCTAGCCAAAAATCACTCCTCAGTGAAACTGCGCAACGCATTGCCTCAGCCAATCCTTGGCTTTGTGTGCTCACCTCTGAAAGCCTCGGCTTTCAAGTATTAGCCGATCTAAAAGAGGCTGGGCAAGCAGCTGAACTCACCTTGATCGAGCCCCTCAGGCGCAATACTGCTCCAGCAGTATTGTTTGCTGCACTGGCGGCAAAAGCCGCTGGTCGCGGTGCAATTCCCATGTTAATTTTGCCGGCTGACCATGTCATTCACGATAAGGTGGGTTTTGAAATGGCAGTTAGCAAGGCGGTTGATTTTGCTAATGCGGGTCATTTAGTTACTTTTGGCATTCCACCAACCCATGCAGAAACGGGATATGGCTACCTTAAACTGGGCTCGCCTGCCCGCACTCCAAGCAATGCAGAAGCTCGTGTTGTCGACCAATTTGTTGAAAAACCGGCAGCCTCACTGGCTGAACAATATGTTACAGCTGGGAACTTTCACTGGAACTCGGGCATGTTTTGCTTTACGCCCGAGACCTTCTTAAGTGTGGCTGAACAAATTGCGCCAGCGCTCAGCAAACAAGTACTAGCCTGCTGGCAAGCCACTACTAAAAATGGTGCCGACAGCAGTGGCAATGCTATTACTGAAAAAACCCTCCTTCTCGATGAAAAAACGATGGCAGCAATTGAGGATATCTCTCTCGATTACGCCATTATGGAAAAAGCACCAAACGTTGTTTCAGTTAACGCGAGTTTTGATTGGGATGATGTTGGTTCTTGGGATGCACTCGCTAAACATTTTCCCGAAGATGAGCAAGGCAATGCGAGCGAAGGTAAAGCGATTTTTATTGACTCTAACAATACCTTTGTTTTTGGACGTGAGCGGTTAATAGCTGCCGTAGGCCTAGATAATCTGATTATTGTGGATACCCCTGATGCCCTTTTGGTTACAGCTAAAGGCCATTCGCAATCAGTGAAAAAAGTCGTTGAAACACTCAATCAAGCCAAAGATGAGCGTGGCACTTATCACAGCACGGTGCATCGTCCATGGGGCACCTACACCATCATTGAAGAGGGGCCAGATTACAAAATTAAGCGGATTGTGGTGCACCCTGGGGCGCGCTTATCACTCCAAATGCACCATCATCGTAACGAGCATTGGGTAGTAATATCAGGAAATGCAGAAGTCGTGAATGGCGATAAAACCTTGCTCCTCAAAACTAATCAATCGACTTATATTCCCAAAGAAACACAGCACCGCTTAAGCAATCTTGGAACTACTCCGCTCGTGATTATTGAAGCCCAAGTGGGCGACTACCTTGGCGAAGATGACATCGTGCGCTTTGAAGACCAATACGGTCGGGCTTAGTGATTATTAATTGCACTAGTAATTAAATTAATTAACTGCATTAATTTCCGGCCACCATCGACATCACGGCCATTCGAACGGCAATACCAAACGTTACTTGTTGCAAAATAACCGACTGTGGACCATCAGCTACAGCCGATTCAATTTCAACGCCGCGATTCATTGGACCAGGGTGCATCACGATGGCATCGGGTTTGGCTAAAGCAAGTCGCGCTTGCGTTAGACCAAACTGCTTGAAGAAGGCCTTGCCCTCTGGAACTTGCCCCTCCTCCATGCGCTCTTTCTGAATGCGCAAGGTCATGACAACATCAACGCCTTTTAGACCCGCCTCCATGTCATGAAAGACTTTGACGCCCAGCATATCTAAATCACTGGGCAATAGACTCTCAGGTCCGATCACGCGAATTTCAGAACAACCTAAAGTAGTTAAGGCATGGATATTCGATTTGGCGACACGGCTATGCACAATGTCGCCAATGATGGCGACCTTTAAATTTCGAAAGTCGTGCTTGAAATGGCGCATGGTGTACATATCGAGCAATCCTTGTGTAGGATGCTGATGGCTTCCATCCCCCGCATTAATCACATGGACAAAAGCTGGTACATGTTGGGCGATTTCCATTGGCGCCCGCGAAACATTGTGGCGCACGACCAAGATATCGGCCTGCATAGCAATTAAGTTATCGATCGTGTCAATGAGACTTTCACCCTTGGCTGTTGAAGAGGTTGAAATATCTAAATTGATAACATCGGCCGATAAGCGATTAGCCGCAATTTCAAAGGTCGTGCGGGTGCGGGTCGAGTTTTCAAAAAAAAGATTGAAGACACTCTTACCACGGAGTAATGGCACTTTTTTTACTTCACGGGCCGGGTCG
>CANKKB010000074.1 GCA_947482555.1 Burkholderiaceae bacterium
TACACCGGCTTAGAATGCCATAATAGAAGTATGTCAGGAAATACCTTAGGCCTTCTCTTTTGCGTTACCACCTTTGGCGAATCTCACGGCCCTGCAATTGGCGCAGTGGTTGATGGTTGTCCGCCAGGCATGCCTTTGTCTGCGGCCGACTTACAAATTGATTTAGATCGACGTAAACCTGGCACTTCCAGGCATGTTACGCAGCGGAAAGAAGAAGATCAGGTTGAAATTATTGCCGGCGTTTTTGAGGGCAAAACTACAGGCACCCCGATTTGTTTGCTCATTCGAAATGCCGACCATCGCAGTCAAGATTACAGTGAAATTTTGCATAGTTTTCGACCGGGCCATGCCGATTATGTTTACCACCATAAATATGGCTTGCGGGATCCTCGCGGCGGCGGTCGGTCATCAGCGCGTTTAACTGCGCCCATTGTTGCTGCTGCTGGAATTGCCAAAAAGTGGTTGCGTCAGCAATATGGCACTGAGATTACGGGTTATATGAGTCAGCTTGGAGATATTGCTATTCCTTATATTGATGGTACGCAAATTGAGTTAAATCCTTTTTTCGCACCGAACGCAGCTATTGTTGAGCAACTTGAAGCGCGTATGGACACCCTACGTAAAGCAGGGGACTCATGTGGTGCTCGCATTGAAGTGCGGGCGAAAAATATTCCCATTGGTTTAGGCGAGCCCGTATTTGATAAATTAGATGCGGACCTAGCCCATGCCATGATGGGCATTAATGCGGTTAAGGGAGTTGAAATAGGCGATGGCTTTGGGGTGGTTGCTCAACACGGCAGTGAACACGGAGATGAAATGTACCCCGATGGTTTTGCGAGTAATCATGCTGGAGGTGTTTTAGGCGGCATTACTTCAGGTCAAGAGATTCGTGTTTCGATTGCTATTAAACCAACCTCAAGCATTTTGAGTCCCAAACATTCAATTGATATTGATGGTAAACCGATGACCTTACAAACTAAAGGGCGTCATGATCCTTGCGTAGGCATTCGCGCAACCCCCATTGCTGAAGCTATGATGGCCTTAGTTTTAATGGATCATGCCTTACGCCGCCGAGCCCAGTGCGGCGATGTGGTGCTAGACGTAGCGCCAATCGCTGCTGCACGTCCAGGTTCAAGCAATACCAACTAGTTTGCTCTGTCGATGACACCATTTGTACGTGGGGCCTTTGGGGCCCTGTTCTTTTTATATTTTGCTTATATTGGTTTAGTTACGCCCTACGCTAGCTTATTTTTTGCCAACCGGGGATTTAATGCCTTAGAAATTGCTAGCCTCATGTCGATGATGCAAATCACTCGCATCTTAGGACCATTTTCGTGGGGTTGGTTGGCTGATTTTTTTGGTGAACGCATTGGCATCATGCGCTTTTGTGCCGCGTTAGCTGCACTGGTCTTTTTGTTTATTTTTTTACTACCTAATTACATTGCATTTTTAGTATGGATGTTTGTAGTGCATACGATTCTGAGTGCGCTAATGCCTCTAGGAGAATCGGCAACTATCCAAGCATTGCATCGTAATAATTCATTTGATCAACGGTATGGTCGCTTACGCTTATGGGGATCAATTGGTTTTATAGCGATGGGCTTATTTGCTGGCGAATTATTTCAACAGCGCGGAATTGAATTATTTCCCTGGGTGGGCGCCACCGTATTATTTGCTTTAGCGTTAAATACCTGGTTTTTATATGAACCTAAATTAGAGCGTCACCAAATGCAAAAAGGTGAGCTTTTAGAGGTCTTAAAGCAACGGCCAGTGCAATGGTTTTTAGCCTCGGCATTTTGGATGATTTTTGGCCATGCAGCTTTATATGTTTTTTATTCTTTATATTTATTTGACTTGGGATATAACAAATTTCAGATCGGTTTATTTTGGACACTAGGCGTGGCTGCAGAAGTCATATTTTTTTATTATCAAAGCCAGTTCTTGAGTCGCTTTAAGCCAAAACAAATTTTGCAGTGGAGTTTTGCGCTTGGTGTCATACGATTTTTATTGATCGCTTATGTGGTGCTTACACCGGTACTTATTTTTGCGCAGTTACTTCATGGCGCCACTTTTGGCGCACATCATAGTGCCACAACGAAGTTATCGCAACGTTGGTTTAGTGGCCCATTGCAAGCGCGTGGCCAAGCATTAATTATTATGATTGCGTACGGATTTGGAGGCTCTTTAGGGGGTTTATGTGCAGGTTGGGTTTGGGATGCATTAGGGCCAAACCAGGTATTTGCCATGGCATCTTTAGCTTGCTTGCTCGCTTTGATAGCGATTTATTTTGTACCTGATGATCCGTACACTATAGAGGCGAAACAAGAGCAGCGCTTAGCTTGAAGCTTTACATTGCACCATAATTCGGACCACCACTGCCTTCAGGCGTAAGCCAAATAATATTTTGGCTTGGATCTTTGATATCACAAGTCTTGCAATGAACACAATTTTGCGCATTAATCTGCAGCTGCACTGAACCATCGGTTTCGAGGTACTCATAAACACCTGCTGGGCAATAGCGTTGCTCGGGACCGGCGTAGATTTTATAGTTAAGCGCTACCGGAATAGTTGTATCCAACAAGGTTAAATGGCTTGGTTGATTTTCTTCATGATTTGCATTGGAAATAAAAACGGACGACAACCGATCAAAGGTTAATGTGCCATCGGGCTTGGGATATTCAATGGGTTGATGCTGCGCAGCAGGATCGAGGCATTCATGATCAGCATAGCGATTATGAATTGTCCAGGGCACATGCCCCCCCATGATTTTTTGCTCTAACCCAACCATCACGGTGCCTAAATAAAGTCCTTTTGACATCCAGGGTTTGAAGTTACGCGTTTGTTTTAATTCACGGTACAACCAGCTGGCTTTAAAATCAGTGGGATACGCGGTTAGTAAATCGCCAGTCCGATTTTCGGTTATGGCGGCTACCGCTGCATCAGCCGCTAACATACCGGTTTTTATTGCCGCATGACTTCCTTTAATGCGTGCCGCATTCAGATAGCCGGCATCGCAACCAATGAGTGCGCCACCGGGGAAAATGGTTTGTGGGAGGCTATTAAGACCGCCGGCTGTGATGGCACGAGCGCCATAGGCAATGCGTTTGCCACCCATAAAAGTGGAGCGTATATGCGGGTGCGTTTTATACCGCTGAAACTCTTCAAAGGGGCTAAGGTAGGGGTTACGGTAGGATAGACCGACGACGATACCCACGGCGACTAAATTATCTCCATAGTGATATTGAAATGTACCGCCATAGGTGTCGTTCTGTAGTGGCCAACCAGCGGTATGTACTACCAGTCCAGCATGATGCTGTTCAGGTTTGACTTCCCATAACTCTTTAATGCCTAGCCCATAACTTTGTGGATCGCTTTGGGCGTCGAGAGCAAAACGATGAATTAATTGTTTGCCCAAGTGACCACGTGCACCTTCAGCGAACAAAGTGTATTTACCATGCAATTCCATGCCTAATTGAAATTGTTCGCTGGGTAATCCGGCTTTATTAATACCAACAGCACCAGTAATGACACCAGAGACTGCGCCAGCTTTTGTATACATAATTTCAGTAGCGGGAAAGCCGGGAAAAATATCAACTCCTAAAGCTTCCGCTTGTTGGCCCAGCCAACGGGTGAGGTTGGCTAAACTAACAATGTAATTACCATGATTTTTAAAGCAATTGGGCAGTAGCCAATTGGGCACTGCATAAGATTGTTGGGCAGTCAAAAATAGAAAGCGATCAGTTGTAACTGCTGTTTCTACAGGCGCACCTAAAGTCTGCCAATTAGGGATGAGCTCATTTAAAGCAATGGGATCGATTACTGCGCCAGAGAGAATATGGGCGCCAATTTCTGAACCTTTTTCAAGCAAGCAAACGCTAATTTCTTGTTGTTTACTTGCGGCTATTTGCTTGGCCCGAATAGCGGCTGCGAGCCCTGCAGGACCACCGCCGACGATGACCAGGTCATAGGCCATCGACTCACGTGGCCCATACTGCTCAAGTAATTCCTCAGAAGTCATACGGTAAATAGGGGGTAGGGCATTTTCATCAGCCTACAGTTTAGTTCTTTTTGGGGCTTGCCTGCGCTAGGGTTCGAGACAAACCAGTTATGATTAGCATTTATTTTCCATAATAAGGAATGAGAAGCGATGAATAAGGTTTTTTCTTCGGCGCAAGAGGCGCTAAGCGATATTATGCGGGATGGTCAAACGATTGCAGTTGGAGGCTTTGGTTTATGTGGCATACCAGAAGCCTTAATTTTGGCGGTCAAGCGTCTAGGATTTCAAAATTTAACCGCGATTTCGAATAACGCTGGCGTCGATGATTTTGGTTTGGGCATTTTATTAGTTTCGCGCCAAGTAAAAAAAATGATTGCTTCTTATGTTGGTGAAAATAAAGAATTTGAGCGCCAATATTTAGCTGGTGAATTAGAGTTGGAATTTACTCCACAAGGCACTTTGGCTGAAAAATTACGCGCTGGTGGTTGTGGTATCCCTGCCTTTTTTACCAAAACTGGAGTTGGCACAATTGTGGCAGAAGGTAAAGAAATTCGTAAATTTGATGGCCGCGAATATGTTATGGAGCGTTCGTTAGTTGCCGATATTTCGCTGGTTAAAGCGTGGAAGGCTGACCGCGCTGGTAATTTAGTGTATCGCTACACAGCGCGTAATTTTAATCCGGTCGTTGCCATGGCTGGGTTAATTACGGTTGCTGAGGTGGAAGAGATCGTCGAAAATGGCATGCTTGATCCTGATGAAATTCATACTCCAGGCATTTATGTGCACCGTCTAGTCTTGAATCCGAATCCCGAAAAGCGCATTGAACAGCGTACCCTTTCACAAGCTGCGGCGTAAGTATTAACTAAAAATGCTGGCCTAATACATGATGCAAAAAACTAATAAATAAGGAAGATTGAAATGCCTTGGAGTAGAGATGAGATGGCGGCCCGTGCTGCTAAAGAATTACGTGATGGTTATTACGTCAATTTAGGAATTGGCTTGCCAACCTTAGTGGCCAACCATGTGCCAGATGGCATGGAAGTTTGGTTGCAATCGGAAAATGGCATGCTTGGAATTGGACCTTTTCCAACTGAGGCTAATGTTGATGCTGATTTAATTAATGCGGGCAAGCAGACTGTGACCACGATCCCTGGTACTGCAATCTTTTCGTCAGCTGATTCATTTGGCATGATTCGGGGCGGCAAAATAAATATTGCTATTTTAGGAGCGATGCAAGTTAGTGAATTTGGTGATCTGGCGAACTGGATGATTCCAGGAAAAATGGTCAAGGGGATGGGCGGAGCAATGGATTTAGTGGCAGGGGTAAAAGATGTAGTGGTGTTAATGGAGCACGTAGCAAAGAAAAAAGATGGCACAGAAGAGTTGAAAATATTACCTAAATGTACTTTACCTTTAACAGGGGTCGGCGTGATTGATCGCATCATTACTGATTTATGCGTGCTCGACATTACGCCCAATGGGCTTAAGCTGGTTGAACTAGCGCCAGGCGTAACTAAAGAAGAGGTATTGGCAAAAACAGGTGCCAAGGTTGACGTAAGTGCTATTAAGACATGATCTGAGTGGCTGAAATGAAGGGGTTCGATGAATACGCATGAGCATCAAGATCGTCCAGTTGCCCATGCGCATGCCCATACAGAGGAAGAGTTAGTCGCTTCAAGCGCCTTACATGCTCATAAGAAAGGGGATGCCAAGCATACCCATTCTAAGGAAATTAATAATCAGCATTTATTAGCCATTGCCTTGGTATTAACCTTGGGCTTTTCCTTGGTTGAGGCCATTGCCGCCTATTGGGCGGGGTCTTTAGCTTTACTCTCGGATGCGGGTCATATGGTGACAGATGCAGCCGCCCTAGGGCTGGCTTTACTAGCGCAAATTATTTCGCGTCGCCCCCCATCGCCGCGCCATTCCTTTGGTTATGGCCGAGCTGAAGCCTTGGCAGCGTTTATCAATGGTATTGCGATGCTGGCTTTGGTGGTGTGGATTGTATTTGAAGCAATCTCGCGTTTATTTACCCCGCATCAAGTCGACGGTATTGTGGTTTCCATTGTTGCGGCGATTGGCTTAGTGATGAATATCGTCGTTGCTTGGGTTTTATCGCGGGATCGTAAAAGCGTCAATACACGCGCTGCTTTAGTGCATGTGATGGGCGATTTACTCGGTTCTATAGCAGCCTTGTTATCTGGTGTCATTATTCAATTTACTGGGTGGATGCAGGCGGACTCCTGGCTGTCGATTCTGGTTTCCTTATTAATTCTAAAATCAACTTACGGAATTTTGCGTGAGTCATATCATTTCTTAATGGAAGGCGTGCCTCTGCACATTGATTATTTAGAGGTAGGGAGAGATTTGCGGGCAATTCCGGGCGTGTTATCAGTGCATGATTTACATGTCTGGGAAATGGCCCCTAGTTTTCCTGCGCTCATTGGTCATATTGAAGTCGAGCGCATTGCTGACTGGCCTGCGGTAATGGCGCGAATTAATACGATGTTGTTAAATAAACATGGTATAGATCATGTGACTTTACAGCCCGAAGAAATACATGAGACTGAGGCTGAGAATAACAATAAGCTGGATTTGCATCGTCAACAATCTACAGAAACAAAAGCAGCGCTTGAAATACAAGGCGGCGACACCTTTTATGTCGAATGTGCGCACTCAGGTGGTTTGCACCGCATGGCATATCACGCGTGGGGCAACCCCTTCAACCCCAAGGTAATAATTTGTGTACATGGCCTAACTCGGCGGGGTAGCGACTTTAAGCAATTAGCCTTGGCGATGAGTTCTGAATATTATGTAGTTTGCCCCGATATAGTGGGGCGGGGTGAGTCTGATTGGTTAAGTAATCCAATGCTCTATGGAATACCGCAATATGTAAGCGATATGGTCACGTTAGTGGCCCATTTGGGTGTTGCCAAGGTAGATTGGTTTGGTACCTCGATGGGTGGAATGATTGGGATGGTGTATGCGGGTATGGCCGATTCACCCATTCGCAAATTATTACTCAATGATGTTGGACCCCGAATCGAGCCAGCAGCATTAAAACGCTTGGGTTCTTATGTTGGTAAGCCATTACGTTTTACCAACCGGACTGATGCTTTAGCGCAGTTAAATTTGCTTTGCACTCCATTTGGGGATCATACCGATGCAGAATGGGATGAATATAACGGCCCACATTTAGTTGAGCATGAAGGGGGGTGGAATGTCCATTACGACCCCGCAATTGCGGTACCTTTTGCAGCCGTTAATGCAATTACTGCCGCTGCTGGTGAGATGGCGTTATGGCATAGCTTTGAGCAGATTCGGGTACCAATTCTGATTGTGCGCGGCGCAGAATCAGACTTACTTTCGCAAGCAACCGTCGCAGAAATGTGCCGTCGTAATGCGCATGCGCGTAGTATTGAAATTCCCTTAGTTGGGCATGCTCCTGCATTTATTAAGCCCGCACAAATTAGTCTGGCCAAAGCATTTTTTAATTAGTCGTATCCGTATCTATAAAACACCTTGATCATTTAGTGATGCCTACCGCAAAACTGACTCATGATCTTGTGCTCGACCCATGGTATGGAGAAGATGCCGAGGTACATGCAAATGGCGTGCATACCATTCTGCAAGCTCTTGGCCTTGATGCTAGTAGCCTTACTGCCGCTAGCCACATGCACTATACGCAAAATAAAGAAGCCTTAGTTAAGTTAATTGGCACCGATGCAGCCCATCTATTGCTCGGCTTTCGGGGCTTACGCCAAGCGCAAGCAAAACTGCTGGGGAAAAATGGGGTAGCGAGTGTTGCCGGACAAGAAGAACTGTTGCGCAAAATGCTTTTGGCTTTTGGTAATGACTTACGAGTGGTGCTGATTTACTTAGCTTCACGCCTACAAAGTTTACGGTGGATTACCCGCGAGACTATTTCGATGCCTA
>CANKKB010000075.1 GCA_947482555.1 Burkholderiaceae bacterium
CAATTTCTTTAACGCCTTGAGCGGCTAGGCCGGCAATTTCCACTAGCACATCATCTAATGGGCGCGAGACTTCTTCGCCCCGGGTATAAGGCACTACACAGTAACTACAATATTTCGAGCATCCTTCCATAATGGAAACATAGGCTGATCCCCGAGTTTGACGCGAAACCGGCAAGTGATCAAATTTTTCAATTTCAGGAAAAGAAATATCAACTTGTGAGTTGCCAGTGCGAAGGCGCTTAGCCAATAAGTCAGGCAGGCGATGCAAGGTTTGTGGGCCAAAGACAATATCAACATGCGGGGCGCGACTAATAATTTGCTGCCCCTCTTGGCTGGCCACACAACCCCCAACACCAATTAATAAATCGGGTTTGGTTTTTTTAAGTTCGCGTAGTCGACCTAAATCGGAAAATACCTTATCTTGGGCTTTCTCCCGTATAGAGCAGGTATTGAGTAACACCACATCGGCTTGATCTAAATCTAAGGTAGTTTCCATGCCTTCAGACGCATGGAGGATGTCGGCCATTTTGTTCGAGTCGTACTCGTTCATTTGACAGCCAAACGTTTTGATATAAAGCTTTTTCATATGCCGTTCTCAGGTTTATAGCTGGGGGCGAAGCTCGGATTTTAAGGGAAATACACCAAACAAGCTAGAGCAAGCGGTAAGCCGCAATGGCGATCAGCGTTGGCGGTAGGGCAGCCAGCAAGAGATAACTAGCTGAAACAGCCGAATTGGGGAAGTATGGCCGCAGTATGGCGATACCTGCTGGGTTTGGCGCATTAGCAATTACGGTTAAACCACCTCCAGCTACTGCACCACCCACTAAGGCAAGCTTGAAGTCTGCTGAAGTACCCGTCACTAGGGATCCCAAGTAAGTTAGCGCTGCATTATCGGTAATCGCTGTTAGGGCTAGGCTGCCATAAAAAACTGCACTTGGGCTCATTTGGGTTAGGAGGGGTTGTAGCCACCATGCTTGTAATTTTCCTAAGACTACTAGACCGGCTAAAAAAAATCCAACCAATAACGCTTCGCGCAAAATTAACGGGTTCTGGTATTTTGGGTATGCAACGGTATAGCCGATGAAAAATAATAAGAGCCAAATAAAAAGCACGGGATCATGTGCGACCACCACTATTGCACAGAGAAAAAATAAGTGAATGAAGGTAACGCTAAGGGGCGTTCGATTGCGGACATGGGTACCCTGTTGTGGTTGTTGTAAGCGCGCCAATTCAAGGAGGACTAAATTTTTACGAAAAAGAATGCTCACTATTAATGTATTAAGTAAGATAGCAAGACACGATTTAAGGCCAAAGTTGCTCAACATGAATGCGTTATCCCACTGCCAAGTATTTGCCACCATTAATACGGGGGGCGCAGCAAAATTCGTGAGGGTACCGCCAATCGAGATGTTGACAAATAAAACGCCTAAAGTACCAAACATAAATGGGATAGAAGGCTGATGTCGATACACTAAATCACGCAAAAGAAAAGCCGCAAGGGTCATCGCTGCAGGTTCAGTAATTAAAGACCCTAATAATGGCGTAATACTAAGGGTTAAAAAATAGAGGGCAGTACTTTGCTCTGTACGCGCTAAGCGATGGACTCCATGGCTTAGCCAAGTCAAAATTTGTGTTGCAACATCGAGTATGGGCTTGCTACCAGCAACGATCATAATCGCAAAAACGAACATGGGTTCAGTAAAATTTCGCTCATTTAAATATTGTTTCGCACTAGTGAAACCATCAATAGCCCAAATAAATAAAATTAATACGGCTGCCCATAGCCCAAAGACAATTTCAACTTCGCCCAGCATGTGAAATAGTCCGGAATGACGTTTAGAATGCACGGCTAGTTTTTCAAAATAGGCAGTACAAAATGTGTGAATCACTGCAATTAAAAAAAGAATAGTGGCGCCAAGTTCGGTCGGGGTAAAGTTCATGATGGAATCTTATCAGCAACAAATGTAAAAATAGGTTTTGGTCAAATACCCTTTGGAATCTAGGAATCTAAAATGGCACTAAAAATAGGTTATCAAGCGTTAATCGCTGAAGCACTAAGCAAAATTGAAACGCTCAATTTAGAGCAAGCAAATGCCTTGTTAGGGGATGCAGATACCAGCTTTATCGACATTCGAGATATTCGCGAGTTAGAACGTGAAGGTATGTTGCCAGGAGCGCTGCACGCACCCCGTGGAATGCTGGAGTTTTGGGTTGATCCCGAAAGCCCTTACTACAAACCAGCATTTGGTGAGGGCAAGCGGCTTGTTTTATATTGCGCCTCAGCTTGGCGCTCGGCTTTAGCGACCGAAACTTTACAGCGTATGGGGGTGCCTCGGGTTTGTCATATTGCAGGAGGGTTTACTGCTTGGAAGTCGGCCCAATTACCCATTGTTGATAAGCCAGCAAAGCATGTCAAATAACCTATTAATATGTATTTGCAGGGCTTTAGTGCTGATAGACCCTTGAAATTTAGCCTAAAACCCCCACATATGGCTGTGTAAGTAGGGCTTGTAGCAGCAATAAATAGCATGATTTAAACGCAATTAAGGATAAAGAGTAATGACCCCTGTTCAAAAAGAAACCTTAGGCTTTCAGGCCGAGGTCAAACAACTATTGCAATTAATGATTCACTCTTTGTATTCGAACAAAGAAATATTTTTACGTGAACTCATTTCCAATGCGTCTGATGCTGCCGATAAGTTGCGCTATGAGACGATGACTCATCCTGAGTGGCATGAAGATCAACCCGACTTAAAAATAAAAATTACTTTTGATAAGGCGGCACGCACTATCACTATTTCGGATAATGGTATTGGCATGAGCCGTGAAGAGGTAATTTCGAATTTAGGCACTATCGCCAAATCTGGCACAAAAGAATTTTTCTCCAAACTCTCCGGTGATCAACAAAAAGACGCCGCTTTAATTGGCCAATTTGGCGTTGGTTTTTATTCAGCCTTTATTGTGGCTGATCGGATTACAGTAGAAACACGGCGCGCAGGCTTGCCAGCTAAAGATGGTGTGCGCTGGGAATCAGATGGTTCGGGCGAATTTACAGTAGAAACGATCGATCGTCTCGAACGTGGCACAGCCATTACCCTGCATCTGCGTGAAGGCGAAGATGAGCTTCTAGCGACTTATACCCTGAAGACGATTGTGCGTCGGTACTCTGATCATATTTCTTTGCCAATTGAAATGCGCAAGGAGGAGTGGGATGAAGAACAAAAAGCCCAAGTATTGAAAGATGAATTTGAAAGCATTAATCAAGCTAGCGCTTTATGGGCTAGACCAAAGTCTGAAGTTAGCGCCGAACAATATGATGAATTTTATAAAAATTTGTCGCATGATTATGAAAATCCCTTGTGCTATTCACATAACCGTGTTGAGGGACGCAGTGAATTTACCCAATTATTATTTATTCCCGCACACGCGCCTTTTGATTTATGGGATCGCAATAAACGCGGTGGTATTAAGCTCTACGTTAAACGGGTCTTCATTATGGATGATGCCGAGCAATTAATCCCCACCTATTTACGTTTTGTTACGGGCGTTATTGACACTGCTGATCTACCTTTAAATGTATCGCGTGAAATTTTGCAAGAATCACGTGATGTGAAAGTGATTCGCGAAAGCTCAACTAAGCGTGTGCTTAGCATGCTAGAAGACTTGGCTAATAGTGATGATGAAACGAAGCGCGAAAAATACCGTACGTTTTGGAATGCCTTTGGCCAAGCCATTAAAGAGGGCGTTGGCGAGGATCCAACCAATCAAGAGCGGCTCTTGAAATTATTACGTTTTGCCAGTACCCATGCCGACTTGCCTGAGCAAACTGTATCTTTAGCAGAATATGTAGGGCGCATGAAGCCAGGACAACAAAAAATTTATTACGTCACTGGTGACTCATTTAATGCGGCAAAAAATAGCCCCCATTTAGAAATTTTCCGTAAAAAAGGTGTCGAAGTACTGTTGTTATCCGATCGGGTTGATGAATGGATGCTCTCATTCTTTACTGAGTTTGATGGCAAAGGGCTTTTATCCGTAGCCAAGGGCGATCTCGATTTAGGTGAGCTTTCGGATAAACCAGAAAAATCTGCACAAGAGGCGACTGAAAAAGAATTTAAGGATTTGCTCGAGCGTATGAAAAAAACCTTAGCCGATAAAGCAAAAGATGTGCGCATCACTTTTCGTTTAACTGATTCACCTGCTTGCTTAGTAGCCGATGAAAATGAATTATCGGGCAATTTATTACGGATGCTTAAAGCTGCCGGTCAACAGGCCCCCGAAACAAAACCGATTTTAGAAATTAATCCCGAACATCCTTTATTGCGTAAGCTAAAGTATGACGACAAACAGTTTGATGAGTGGGCCAATCTTTTATTTGATCAGGCCATGCTTGCTGAAGGGGGTCAATTAAATGATCCTGCTGGTTTTGTAAAACGCATGAATCAAATGTTACTCAGTTAAAACTCAATTGGAACTCAGATGAACAAAGTCATTACGCAGTTTGGCTCGAAATCTTTCCAGCAAAAAATAACTGCAGGTGAACATCACTTTTTAGCTGACGTGGATGCCAAACTTGGTGGTACTAATTCAGGCCCTTCGCCCCATGAATTGTTGGCAGCTGCTTTGGGCTCTTGTACTGGCATAACCCTAAATATGTACGCACAAAGAAAAGCCTGGCTTTTAAGCAATGCAATCGTTACTGTTGATATCAGTCGCACCAATCAAATTGAGCACTTTGAGCGCACCATTGAGCTCATTGGTGACTTAGATGTAGAGCAGCGGGCACGCTTATTGGAAATAGCCAATAAGTGCCCAGTGCATCTTGCTTTAGCAGGGCAGATTCAAATCTCTACCCAATTAATTAACGCTTAGGAAACTATTTAGAGGTCGAGCTTGAACCAGAGTTGGCCTTTTGACCAGCGCTATAACCTTGGTTGTATTGGGCTTGATTATTGGCTTGTTTATCTTTTTCGTATTTGTCATAGACATATCCGCCGGCCGCGCCAACGGCGGCACCACCTACCGCACCCCAAATTGCTGCGCCCCCTAAGACGGCGGTACCAACAGCGCCAGCAGCCGCACCAATCGCAGCACCAGATAAAGTACTTTGTTGCGAGCTATTCATATTCGAGCAGCCTGTAGTTGCTAATCCAGCAGTAGTAATAATGCAAATAATAGCGATTAATTTTTTCATCGTAATCATGGTGTTATTCCTTCAGAATGGTCTTAATAATTAAGCGGGGCAAGGGAAGCGTTCAGCTAAAAAACGCAAGACACTATCGGCCGCAGGGCTGCTTAGAAGGGCAGGCTTAGCATCGACCCATTTAATAAAGTCACTAATCACGGCATCTCGGGTTGGGCCAGGCTGTTTCACGCATATAAAAGGTTTAGCCATATCAGGGTGACGGGTCGCTAGATAGGTATCGTAAAGACCGGTTGCATAGCCTAAGCAAAAACTGCGTGACTCGGCATTTGGGGGGCTTTTGCAACTCGTTATAAATTCCTGGGTGCTTAAAACCGCCACCTTTTCTTGGGCATGTACAGCGGGAATAAAAAGACTAACAAAGCCAAGCGATAGAAGTGAAAGCAGGAAAAGTTTTTTCATATTTGGCCTCTTGATTGGTTATGAAATAATCATAAATATAAATTTTACTCAATTTAATCAATCAAGAAGGAATTATGGCTATTTTTGAGCTCGATGGTATTCAACCGCAATTGGCAGTGGGGGCTTGGGTTGCTGAAAGCGCTGAAGTCATTGGTAACGTGCGTTTGGGGCGTGATGCAAATGTTTGGCATCAAGTTGTCATTCGGGGCGATAACGAATTGGTTGAGATTGGCGAAGAGGTCAATATTCAAGACGCCTCGGTATTGCATTCAGACCCAGGCTTTCCGTTGACCCTTGAAAAACGCGTATCAATTGGTCATCAAGTCATGCTGCATGGTTGCACGATTGGCGAAGGCAGCTTAGTTGGCATTGGGGCAGTCATCTTAAATGGTGCCAAAATTGGTAAGCATTGTTTGGTTGGTGCAGGCGCTTTAATTACC
This sequence comes from Burkholderiaceae bacterium, assembly GCA_947482555.1. Taxonomy (GTDB): domain Bacteria; phylum Pseudomonadota; class Gammaproteobacteria; order Burkholderiales; family Burkholderiaceae; genus Polynucleobacter. The sequence goes on from CANKKB010000075.1 coordinate 6,046, forward strand.
GAAGGTAAGGAATTTCCAGATGGCTCGATGATATTAGGATCGCCAGCGAAGGCGGTTAAATCTTTATCACCCGAACAATTGACTCGACTCGAATATATTTCAAGTCATTACGTACAAAATGCGCAGCGCTTTAAAAAAGGCCTTAAAAGAATTGGCTAATAACTGACAACAAATCAATTGAGCACATTAGGCAGAACTTCAACTGTAAATAATTTTAGACACAATAAGACAAAAAGAGGTTTGTAAATACAAAAAGCCAGATTTATTCGGGAAAACCCCAATACGCTTAGATTGGGAGTTTCCCTAGTTTTCATATAAAAGCCTTAAAACATTGCATAATCAGAATGTTATATAAAACGTACGTCATGTAAGTCAATATTGGAGAGAAAAATGGCAATAGCAAAATCAGCGCCAATGTCCGCAGGAGATCGCAAAGTTATTTTTGCCTCTTCGCTCGGCACCGTATTTGAGTGGTACGACTTTTATCTTTATGGCTCATTAGCAGCCGTTATTGCCAAGCAGTTTTTTAGTGGCCTTGATGAAGGTTCTGCATTTATTTTTGCATTACTTGCTTTTGCCGCTGGTTTTATTGTGCGTCCATTTGGAGCCTTGGTGTTTGGGCGCTTAGGCGACTTAATTGGCAGAAAGTACACCTTCTTAGTGACGATTGTCATCATGGGATCGGCCACCTTTATTGTGGGCTTATTACCAAATTACGCGACCATCGGTGTTGCTGCCCCCGTACTATTAATTAGCTTACGCATTCTGCAGGGCTTAGCTTTGGGCGGTGAGTATGGCGGCGCAGCCACATATGTAGCTGAACATGCTCCACGAGATAAGCGTGGCGCCTATACCGCTTGGATTCAAACGACGGCTACGCTCGGACTGTTTTTATCATTGTTGGTTATTTTGGCTACTCGCGAATTCACTGGCCCTGATTTTGAAGTTTGGGGTTGGAGAGTGCCTTTCCTTGTATCAATCCTTTTGTTAGGTGTTTCAGTGTGGATTCGCTTGTCGATGGCTGAATCACCTGCCTTTAAGAAAATGAAGGAAGAGAACAAGCTATCCAAATCACCCTTAGCCGAATCCTTTACAGAGTGGAAAAACCTCAAGATCGTTATCTTGGCTTTATTCGGTTTGGTTGCAGGCCAGGCTGTAGTTTGGTATTGCGGTATGTTCTATGAGTTATTCTTTCTTACCCAGGTTCTAAAAGTGGATGGAAAAACCGCTAATTTAATGGTTGCAGCCGCATTATTATTGGGTACACCATTCTTTATTGTATTTGGCGCATGGTCTGATAAGGTTGGTCGTAAGCCAATCATTATGGCTGGCCTGTTATTAGCTATCATTACTTACATACCGAATACGCCAGTGTCGGTATTTAATGGTCTCACACACTTTGCTAACCCAGCTTTAGAAAAAGCAATGGCAACTGCACCAGCCTCAATTACAGTTGATCCTGCAGAGTGCTCATTCCAATTTAACCCAACAGGCACAGTGAAGTTCACCAGTTCTTGCGATATCGCTAAGCAAGTGATGGCTTCAAATTCTGCAAGCTACACAACTATTTCATCTGCACCAGGAACAGTTGCGTCGGTTAAGATTGGTGATACGGTCATTAATGGCTATACCGCTAAGGGAATGGCCAAAGACGATGCGAAAGCAGCAGATGCGAAATTCAAAAAAGAAATTCGTGATGCCTTAAATGCTGCTGGCTACCCAGCGAAAGCAAATCCTGCGGATATCAATGTGCCAATGGTGATTTTACTTTTGGTTTACTTGGTTATTTTAGTAACGATGGTGTATGGGCCAATTGCAGCCGCCTTGGTTGAAATGTTC
>CANKKB010000076.1 GCA_947482555.1 Burkholderiaceae bacterium
GAAATTCCAATGCCGGCGAAAAGGGCAATAATGGCAATCAGGGCCACACTTAGCCATTGTTTTCGATTCATTCTTTGACTCACACCAACACTCCTTAGCTAAAATTCAGTAATGCATATTCATATCTTAGGCATTTGCGGTACTTTCATGGGCGGTATTGCTGCAATTGCTAGACAGTGCGGACACCAAGTCACTGGGTGTGACGCTAATGTCTACCCGCCGATGAGTACACAACTAGAAGCCCAAGGGATCAAATTAATTGAAGGATACTCCCCCGATCAATTATTGCAGCTTGAATCAAAGCCCGATCTATTTGTGATTGGTAATGTGGTGTCCCGTGGCAACCCGCTGATGGAGTCCATCATGGATCAGGGGCTTCCCTATACCTCTGGTCCGCAATGGTTGGGAGAGCAAGTGCTAACCGGACAACATGTCTTGGCGGTAGCAGGGACTCACGGTAAAACCACAACTGCCGCCATGCTTGCCTGGATATTGGAATGCAACGGCCGTGAACCAGGTTATTTAATTGGTGGGGTGCCCCTTAATTTTTCAGTGTCTGCGCGCTTAGGGGCGGGCCAATATTTTGTCATTGAGGCCGACGAATACGATACGGCGTTTTTTGATAAGCGCAGTAAATTTGTTCATTACCGTCCGCGCACAGCCTTGCTCAATAATTTGGAATTTGATCACGCTGATATTTTTAGTGACTTAGCGGCGATTGAAAACCAATTTCATCACTTAGTGAGAACTGTCCCTAGTACTGGATTAATTGTGGTGAATGCCGGCGAGCCAGCATTAGAGCGAGTTTTGCAGCGTGGCACTTGGTCGGCAGTAGAGGGATTTGGCAGCGATAAAAATGCGAACTGGTCCTTATTTCCTCAAGCTGCTGATGCATTTACGGTCCTCCATCAAGGGCGCCCTGTCGCACTGCTTGAATGGAACAAAGATTCAGGTGTGATGGGCACACATAATCAACTGAATGCCTTAGCTGCAATAGCGGCTGCGCATCATATCGGCATTCAGCCAAGTGAAGCAGCAATTGCATTGGGGACATTTCAAAATGTTAAACGGCGTTTAGAAGTCATTGGCATCAAGAACCAGATTACGGTGTACGATGATTTTGCCCATCATCCAACTGCAATAGCAACTACGCTAGATGGTTTGCGCCGCCGGGTGGGTAAAGCCCGTATTTTGGCAGTACTAGAGCCGCGCTCCAATACCATGAAATTAGGCGTAATGAAAACGCAGCTGCCAGCCAGCTTAAATTTGGCAGATTATGTTTTTGCGTATGAGGCCACAGCAGGTAAAGCCGCCCTCAGCTGGGATTTAGAAGGCGCATTGGCACCACTCAATCCTCCAGCAAGCGCACCAAAAGCCTTGGTTTTTAGTGACCTAGAGCAACTGATTGCCGTAGTGGTGGCGGAAGCCAAATCAGGCGACCATATTTTAGTAATGAGTAATGGCGGGTTTGGTGGAATACATCAGAAAATTTTAGAGCGTCTTGCTTAATTCATTCTGAGTTAGGCTATTCTGAGTCTCGATCGAAATAACCAAAAGGATAGGTCATATGCAGCAACGCTTGCACGATAAAGTAGCCATCATTACTGGGGGAGCAAAAGGTATTGGTTTAGCAACTGCTCAACGCTTCGCTGCAGAAGGAGCCAAAGTGATGTTGGCAGACGTTAATTTAGATGCAGTACAAAAGGCTGCCGCTAGTCTGCCAGGCGCTGAAGCTTATGCAATTAATGTGACTGATCGTGTTTCTATTCAAGCGGCAATCGAGATGATTATGCTGCGCCATGGGCGGATTGATATTCTAATTAATAATGCGGGCATTACCCAAGATGCACGCCTGATTAAAATGACTGAAGCCCAATTCGATGCCGTCATCGATGTGAACTTAAAAGGGGTATTTAATTGCACCCAACTAGTCGCGCCACATATGCTAGAAGCCGGCAAAGGGGCCATTGTGAATGCTTCCAGTGTAGTTGGTTTATATGGTAATTTTGGCCAAACCAATTATTCTGCTTCGAAGTTTGGGGTGATTGGGTTTACTAAAACCTGGGCACGCGAATTGGGCCCTAAAGGTATTCGCGTCAATGCAGTTTGCCCGGGTTTTATTGCTACCGAAATGGTGAAGGCTATGCCAACTTCTATCTTGGCTGATATTGAAAGGCGATGCTGGTTAGGGCGCTTAGGTACACCAGCAGAAATGGCCAATATTTATTTATTTCTAGCCAGCGATGAAGCGAGTTACGTTAATGGTGTTGCGCTCGAAGCTAGCGGCGGAATTTCACTTTAAGTATGCAGCTTGTATATGAAGAAAGCGGCGAAATTCGCGCCGCAACAGTGATATCTTCTGCAGGTGTAGGCGAAAGCGAGTCTTGGTTAGTGGCCAGCCTTTCTGGCAAACAACTCAAGCTTAAGGCGAAAGAAGTTTGGTTACGGTTTGAGCAACCCAGCGCCCAAATTGCAATCGATGAGGCCGTTGTCATAGCCCAGGAAATCGATTTGCAGCTGCTCTGGGATTGTGCCCCTACAGAAGAATTTATCTTTACTGAATTAGCAATGGAGTATTTTGGCAATACCGTTACAGTAAGCCAAAAAATTGCTTTAGCCATCGCTTTGCAGGGCGCGCCGATTTATTTTCGGCGCAAGGGTCGAGGACGTTTTCTACGCGCGCCACTCGAGCAACTACAAGCAGGCTTAGCAGCAATTGAACGCAAAAAAACAGAATTAGCGCAACAAGCATGTTGGGCAGATGAATTAGTCGCAGGCATTTTCCCGCCGGCCTTGCGCAATCAACTAAATAACTTACTTTTTACTCCAGATAAAAATAGCTTGGCATATAAGGCGGTTTTAGCAGCTTGCACCTCTACTGGAGAAACACCTGCACAATTATTTATGCGCTGTGGCGCGCTTGAATCACCTTTGCATTATCACCAGGGGATGTTTTTGCATCATCATTTTCCCCATGGCGCAAAGCATGCTAGTGGCCAAAGTATTGATGTGGAGCGCTTTCAAGCTGCACTTGTAAATTTACCAGAGGCCGTAGTCAAGGCATTTTCAATTGATGATTCCAGTACCACGGAAATTGACGATGCTTTTTCAGTGAGTGCTATTCCCGGTGGCGGGTATCGGATTGGTATTCATATCGCTGCCCCGGCACTGGCAATTCAACGCGATGATGCTTTCGATCAAATTGCGCGTACCCGCATGTCGACGGTATATTTTCCTGGTGACAAAATTACTATGTTGCCACCCGACCTGATTCACCAGTTTTCACTTGATGCTGGCTCTTCTCGACCAGCTGTTTCCTTATATGTAGAAGTTGACGCAGAGGGATTATTAAGCGGCGAGCGTCCATACTCTGCGATTGAATTAGTGCCAATCGCAGCGAATTTACGTTTGGAGGACCTAGAGCAACTGGTAAGTGCAGAAGTTCTTGAAGACGACGCAATTAAGGAAGGCGCCTTCGCCAATCCATTTCAAATGGAAATAGGGGTGTTATGGCGGACTGCAAAACTATTCCACGCCCAGCGTCAAGCCCAACGGGTTGAGAATGGTCTGAGGGCTGAAGCACTTGGGCCAGCAGAGCCAGGCGCATTGGCGCGCGATTTTCTCTTCGAAATTAAAGGTGACGTAGGGGCAGAGCAGATTGAAATTATTCCTCGGCAGCGGGGTTCGGTGTTGGATACGGTCGTCGCTGAATGGATGATTTACTGCAATAGCACTTGGGGGCGCTTAATTGCTGAGCATGGCCTGCCAGGATTATTTAGAACACAAAAAGGTTGGGGTCCTTTGCGTACGCGCATGCAGACTACGCCTGCTCCCCATGAGGGCTTGGGTCTAGAGTATTACGCTTGGTGTACTTCCCCCTTACGCCGCTATACCGATTTGGTTAATCAATGGCAATTACTCGCCATTATTCGCCATGGAATAACAGCAAAAATAGTTGCCCCTTTTCCGCCGCGCGATGCGAATCTGATGGGTATCGCAGCCGACTTTGAAGCTTGCTATCAGGCCTATGCAGAATACCAAGATCGTCTTGAAAAATATTGGTGCTTACGTTGGTTGTTACAAAATAATCTGCCGACTGAAATTACCGTACGGCATTTAAAAGAAGGTATGGCAAGAGCTGAATTAATTCCCCTGCACTTACCTATTCCTGAGCTGACATCTCATGGGCGCCTAACGCGTGCCATCATTGAGGTTATGGCAGTCGATTTATTACAACTCACGGCTAGTGCGCGTGTGAAGGAAATTGAGGCTTTGGCAGATGCAGCAGCTGTAAGTGCGGTTACTGACGTAATACCTGAGATTAATGACGAAACTTCAAACCCATGATTTTGCTGGGCAACAAAATGCTTTTCGCTTCAGGTTTAAGCACGCCTGTTTAAGAAACCCTATTTGGTGCGCTTTAATTGCGTCAATTACGCTGCACGCAATTTTTTTATCCTTTCGCTGGGGTTGGCAGGAGTCGCAAAATCGGCGCTTGAACACGTCCTTAAGCGTGATTTTGGTAAACGCTAACAGTCCAAGCGCTCCTAAGAAGGCCAATCAATTAGCCCAAGCTGACTTGCAGGGGGGTGGCGCCGCAACCCCGCAAAATGCAAGCGCTATGCACCGCGCCCGTTTAGGAATAGAAGCTCAGATGGAGGTATTAGAAAAGCAGCAAAAAAAGATGTTGGCACAACTTGATGCCCAGCAAAAACAATCGGGTGGTAGGCTCAGTGGCGAGGTGCAAACTGCAAAACCGCAATTTAATGCTTTAGAGACTGAATTAGCGCAGCGTTTACAGAACCAAGCGGGGCAATCACCGCGCCGCGCAATTTTGACGGCGAGCAATGCAAAGGCAGTTGTCTTTGCACAATATTACGATGCGATGCGTAAAAAAATTGAAGCATATGGCAGTACTTTTTTCCCCCGCGCGAATGGCCGACCAATTTACGGTAGCCTCATTTTATTAATCAGTGTGGATAGCGCTGGCAATTTACTGGTTGTACGACCCAGTTCAGTCGGCATTGAAATTAGTCGCTCCTCAGGCATCGCCGAGTTAGATCGTCAAGCGGTCGCAATTGTACGTGCCGCCGCACCGTTTGGCCCATTTCCGTTGGAGATGCGCAGACAATTGGAGATATTAGATATGGTAGCTACTTTTGAATTTACCCGTGATGCTAGTTCACCAGGAAGTAACCGTTTGGAATTGCATCGGTAAACTAGCGCTATGGACACTAAACTTTTTTTCGATCAAGTTGAACCAGCAACTATTTTAGGTAAAGCATGCTATGCCGTAGTGGGCAACCCTATTGGCCATAGTCAATCACCTTGGATTCACCAACGATATGCTGAGCAAACAGCGCAGGCAATGTATTACGGCCGCATGCAACCATCAATAGACCAATTTCATATTTACGCGCAAGCCTTTTTTCAGCAGGGTGGTCAAGGTCTGAGTGTGACCGTACCCTTTAAACTAGAGGCTTGTACATTTGCTAAGCAACTCACTCCGCGGGCGCAACTTGCGGGTGCTGTCAATACCCTATGGCAAGACGGCGGTCAAATTTACGGTGATAACACCGATGGTTTAGGTTTAGTGCGCGATTTAGTTGCGCAAGGAATTGCCTTAAAGGGAACGAAGATTTTGATATTGGGGGCGGGGGGTGCAGCGCGCGGGATTATTGGCCCTTTGCTAGCTGAAGGTCCAGTGGCCATAATGGCTGCCAATCGCTCTCTGGGCAAAGCCAAGCAGTTAGCCATACTATTTGGAGAGCTTGCTCAGTCGGTGGGAGCTACATTGCGCGCAGAATCAATCGAAGACCTAGAGACTCAAGCAAGCTCAGGTACGCTCAGTCAATTTGATTTAGTAATTAATGCTACCGCGGCTAGCTTAGATATTCTTTCTCCCCTTAGTAATCACCTCGCCGCGCAGCTTTTTCAGCCGCGCACTTTTGCCTACGATTTGGTTTATGGCAAGCCGACGCCCTTTATGCAGCAGGCCCTGCAACATGGATCACGGGTGAGTGACGGGCTTGGTATGTTGGTAGAACAAGCCGCCGCAGCTTTTTTAATTTGGCGTGGCGCAGCCTTAAGTAGCGCAATTAATCCGCGTCAAGTTTTGGCTGAATTACGTCATGCTTTGGCTTAAAACCTATCCCAGTTATTTTTTGAAGTGTATGCTTTTTAGTATTGTGGCCATGCAAATCTATTTTGTGATTCAAATTGCATTGTGGTCAGTAATCACGCCGAGCTCCACAGCATTTGAGCGTGCAGAACGTTGGCGCTTATGCACTTGGCATTGGTCTTGCACAATTGAATCTAGTTGGACGCCATATCAAAAAATAGGCAGTAATTTAAAGCGCGCTATTTTGGTGAGCGAGGATGATATTTTTTTTCAACACCATGGCATACGCCTTGAGGATATGCAAAAAGCCTGGGAACGCAATCAGCAAAAAGGGACTCAGCCTGTCCGTGGTGGCTCGACCATTACGCAACAGCTAGCAAAAAATTTATTTTTATCGGCAGAGAAAAATTATTTCCGCAAAGCCCAAGAATTAGTCATTACAGGTTTGTTAGAGCTTATTTTATCGAAGCAGCGTCTGTTTGAAATCTATATGAATGCGGTCGAGTGGGGTGAAGGTATTTTTGGCGTGGGCGCTGCTGCCAAGCATTATTTTGTCGCTACCCCAGCAGCTTTGACCCGTGATCAGGCAGCTGCTTTGGCAGCTGCATTACCTGCGCCGAAATGCTTCGATAAAGTTAAATATTGCCGTAAGGCGAGCATTCATTTTCCAACTAGGCAGGCTTTTATTTTGGAGAACATGGATCGCATTGTGCTACCGCGACCCTAATTGCATCGCGAGTACTGAGTGCGGCTGTTCGGGCAGCGCTAGCAAAATTAGCTCCAGCGCTGGCGTACAAAATGGCTCGCGATGAATTAATTATCATGCCTGTGCCGGGCTGGCCGGCAATCTGCCCTGCTTTTACAGTGGCCTCAATATCACCGCCTTGGGCGCCAATACCAGGAATTAACAGGGGCATATTGCCGATGATGGCACGTACCCGGGTAATTTCTTCTGGAAAGGTCGCGCCTACTACTAAGCCCACTTGTCCCGAAGTATTCCACTCTTGGCTTGCTAAGCGAGCCACATGTAAATAAAGGGGTTCAGCCCCTGCTTTATTCATGACGGGCAAGGCTTGTAAGTCGGCGCCTCCTGGATTTGAGGTGCGACATAAAATAATCACCCCTTTGCCCGTGTAGCGCAAATAGGCCTCAACTGAGTCTTGACCTAAGTAGGGGCTCACCGTTACTGCATCAGCCCCGTAGCGCTCAAAGGTCTCAATTGCATATTGTTCAGCAGTGCTGCCGATATCACCCCTTTTAGAGTCGAGAATGATGGGAATATGGGGATAGGTTTTTTTCAAGTAATGCAGCAACTTTTCGAGTTGCGGCTCAGCCGCTTGGGCAGCAAAGTAGGCAAACTGCGGCTTAAAGGCACAAACTAAATCGGCTGTTGCATCGGCTATTTCTTTACAAAAAGTAAAGATTGCGTCGTTTTGGCCCGCTAGGCAAGCGGGTAAGCGCTTTGGATCAGGGTCAAAGCCCACGCACAGCAGGCTTTCTTGTGCCACCCAGGCTGCCTGTATTTGCTCAATAAAGCTGACTGAATTTGATTTCATAAAGAAGATGATTCATTTGGAGAATTTGTCATAGCTCATAGGATAAACTAGCGCATTCCTTAGGAGTTCACCATGATCAACTTGTTCGTCCTGCAAAACGGTCGACTCTCTCAAGAGCAAGTC
>CANKKB010000077.1 GCA_947482555.1 Burkholderiaceae bacterium
CGTTACCAAAAGCCAATTCGGATTGGCGTGAATTGGGGCAGCTTAGATCAAGCGCTATTGGCCCACATCATGGATGAAAATGCCAAACTTGCAGAACCGAAAACAGCCCAAGCAGTCATGATTGAAGCTTTAATTCAGTCTGCCTTGCAATCGGCTACTAAGGCAGTTGAATTGGGTATGAGTGCTAATCAAATTATGTTGTCGTGCAAAGTGAGTGGTGTACAAGATCTGGTGGCTGTGTATCGTGATTTAGCTCGCCGTTGCGATTACCCCTTACATCTGGGATTAACCGAAGCTGGAATGGGCAGCAAAGGCATTGTGGCTTCGACTGCGGCCCTCGGTATTTTATTGCAAGAAGGTATTGGCGATACTATCCGGGTGTCGTTGACGCCCGATCCTGGCGCCCCTCGTGAAAATGAAGTGATTGTGGCTCAGGAAATTTTACAAACCATGGGCTTGCGTAATTTCACACCCATGGTGATTGCATGTCCTGGGTGTGGGCGGACTACAAGCACGACATTTCAAGAATTAGCCGCCCAAATTCAATCTTACTTACGCCAACAAATGCCGATCTGGAAAAAATCCCATCCTGGGGTGGAGAATATGAATGTTGCGGTGATGGGTTGTATTGTCAATGGTCCCGGAGAAAGTAAGCATGCCAATATCGGTATTTCTTTGCCCGGAACGGGAGAAACTCCTGCCGCCCCTGTATTTGTTGACGGCGTTAAAGTAAAAACCTTGCGCGGTCCAAGTATCGCCGAAGAGTTTCAGGTAATCGTGAATGACTATGTGCAGTCGCACTATGGTTAAGTAACAGCATGAGCAGACAAGATGAGTGAGCAAAAAATTCAAAAACTGGCGGGCGTGCGCGGCATGAATGATGTGCTGCCTACAGATGCAAAGCAGTGGCTGTACTTGGAAAAAATCTTGCATGATTTAACCCGCGCTTACGGCTATGAGTTTATAAAAACACCGATTGTTGAAGCAACCGAAGTTTTCCAGCGTGGCATTGGTGTAGTCACCGACATTGTTGAGAAGGAAATGTATTCGTTTGAAGATCGCCTGAATGGTGAGCAGCTCACTTTGCGACCTGAGGGTACTGCCGCAGTGGTACGCGCAGTGATTGAACATAATTTACTGTATGACGGCCCTAAACGCCTCTGTTATATGGGCCCCATGTTTCGACATGAGCGTCCGCAGCGGGGGCGTTACCGGCAGTTTCATCAATTTGGCGTTGAAGCCTTAGGTTTTTCCGGCCCCGATATTGATGTCGAAATTATCGTGATGGGGCAACGGCTATGGGATGAGTTAGGTTTACGGGGCGTACACCTGGAAATTAATTCCCTGGGCCAAGCCGTAGAGCGCGCTGCGCATCGTGAGGCTTTAGTGAGCTATTTTACGGCTAATGCAGCAGCTCTTGATGAAGATTCACAGCGTCGTTTACTCACCAATCCCTTGCGTATTTTGGATTCTAAAAACTCAGCAATGCAGGAAGTGATTGAGAAGGCGCCACGCTTGCTTGATTTTCTCGGCGCTGAATCCTTGCAGCACTTTACGGCTGTCCAGGCCTTATTAAAAACCCACAATATTCCTTGCAAAATTAATCCGCGCTTGGTGCGCGGCTTAGACTACTACAACCTCACCGTGTTTGAGTGGGTAACCACCGAACTAGGTGCGCAAGGCACGATTGCTGGCGGTGGACGCTATGATCCGTTGGTCGAGCGAATGGGTGGCAAGGCTGCGCCAGCTTGTGGATGGGCTATGGGTATTGAGCGGGTACTCGAACTAATGGCAATTTCAGGTTCAGTACCCGAAGCTGAATCGGTGTGTGATATTTATATCTTGCATCAGGGCGGTGAAACTTTAACGGCCGCTTTTATTGCTGCTGAACAATTACGCAGCGCTGGCATTGATACTATTTTGTTTTGCGCCCCCGATGGTCAAACGGCCAGTTTTAAATCGCAAATGAAAAAAGCGGATGCGAGTGGCGCCGCGTTTGCAGTCATTATTGGGCCTGATGAACTAGCTCTAAATGAGGCTCAAATTAAAGACCTACGTGGGCAGGGAGAACAACATGCAGTGCCGCTGACCAAGTTATTGGACGCCATCATTGATTCCTTAGTTTCTGCTTCAGAATAAAATATCCTACCTAATTGCCTGTGCGCCCATTAGTCTGATTTATTGATGTACTTAATTTACGCTTACCTTACGGATTGTTATGCCACTTGACCTAGAAGAACAAGAACATTTAGATAACTTTAAAGACTTTTGGAAAAAGTATGGCAAGTTATTAACTGGCCTATTAACGGCTATTTTGCTGACCTATGCAGCCTATAGTGGCTGGCAATGGTGGCAAAATAACCAAGCTATGGAGGCATCAAAACTCTATAGCACCATGTTGGGTGCGGTAGCTAAGGGCGATAAAGAGCAAACGTATCGCGCTGTGGATGATTTGCAAAATCAATTTGGTCGCACCACCTATGCTGCAATGTCGAGCTTAATTGGCGCAAAAATTGCTGCTGATGCAGGCGACGACGCCAAGGCGATGACCTATTTACGTTGGGCTAGTACTAAAGCAAGTGACTCGGCATATGTAGGGGTCGCAAAAATGCGCTTGGTAGCCCAATTACTCGAGCAGGGTGGTGATGCTGCCCTTAATGAGGCTGACCAACTATTAAAAGAGAAGCCGGTTAGTGGTTTTGAGGCCCTTTGGTTAGAGCGACGTGGCGATTGGTATTTATTACAACAAAAAATAGCCGATGCGCGGACGAGTTATCAGGCCGCTTGGAAAATCATGCTGCAAGCAAAAGAGTTACCCGATGAAAGTCGCCGCTTATTAAAGGTCAAACTGGATGCGGTAGGTGGTGTTTGATGCGTAGTGCTTTATTAGCCTTGGTGGCTTTGCTGATTTGTTCGCTGTTGGCGTGTTCGGGCAGTTCGCGAGCTCGTAAGCCCAATGCGCTCACTCAAGTAACCAATCAATTTGAGATGGCGGAAATTTGGTCAGCGAATGTCGGTTCATCGGCACCCTATTATTTTGATCCGATTGTCGCTGGCGATGCCGTTTATTCTGCTTCGGCTAGCGGGAGATTGGTAAAACTCGATTTACCAACGGGTAAAACGATTTGGGAAGTTAGTATTCCCGACCGGCTATCGGTAGGCCCTGGTTCAGATGGTAAAACCACCGTGGCAGTTTCGGACAAGGGAATGGTTTATGCCTTTGATGAAACTGGCAAAAGTGTGTGGTCCGTTTCAGTTGGCAGTGAAGTGTTAACTGAGCCCATAGTAGCCGCTGGGGTCGTTGTGATACGAACCCTCGATAATCGTTTTATGGGTTTAGATGTAGCCACGGGTAAGCGGCGTTGGTTTTATCAACGGCAACAGTCGGTGCTCTCCTTACGCGTTGGTTATGGCATGCTGCTCGTTAATAATGAAGTGATTGTGACGGGTTTATCGAGCGGCCGTTATGGCATGATTGCCGTGAATAATGGCGCTCTTATTTGGGAAACATCGATTTCCTTTCCCAAAGGTTTTTCAGAAATTGAGCGATTAAATGATGTTTCCGCCAAGCCAAGCTTGGAAGGTGAAAAATTATGTGCCGTATCGTATCAAGGCAAGATCGGCTGTAGCGCAGTTCGCACAGGTAATTTGATTTGGTCTAAGGATTTTTCGAGCTATACCGGCACTGCTCAAGGGCCCGAACTGGTTTTTTCAAGCAATGAAAAGTCCCAAGTGGCCGCCTTTAAGAGCGCAGATGGTACGCAGGTTTGGGAAACTGGCAAGCTCAATTGGCGTGATTTAGGTGAGCCTACCGCCATCGGACGCGTCTTGTTATTTGGTGACTCAGAGGGCTATTTGCATGCCTTAGCGCAGGCAGATGGCGAAATTGTGGCGCGCATTCGGCATGATTCCTCACCGATTGCATCAGCCCCTGTGGTTGCTGGTGGCTTAGTATTGGTGCTGTCTCAAGGCGGCAAATTAGTTGCCTATCAACCCAAATAAGGTTTACTCGATGAAACTCACCCAATGAAACCCGTAATCGCGATTGTTGGTCGTCCTAATGTAGGTAAATCGACTTTATTTAATCGCCTCACTCGCTCTCGCGATGCGATTGTTGCCGATTTTTCTGGCCTGACCCGCGATCGACATTATGGCAATGGACGCCTAGGTAGCCGTGGTTTTATTTGTATTGACACCGGGGGCTTTGAGCCCGTTGCCAAAACCGGCATCGTCGCTGAGATGGCTAAACAAACTAAGCAAGCGGTTGCTGAAGCAGATGTAGTCATTTTTTTGGTTGATGGCCGTTTAGGTTTAGCCCCTCAAGATCGCGTGATTGCCGATTTCTTGCGCAAAACCGGTCGGCCCATTGTTTTAGCGGTAAATAAAACGGAGGGTATGTCGGCGGGCGTAGTCACAGCCGACTTCCATGAGCTCGGTCTTGGCGATCCCGTACCGATTTCTTCAGCCCATGGCGAAGGTGTACGTAGCTTAATTGAAGATGCACTAGATGAGTTGGGCGTGCCTGAAGAGGATGATGAACAAGAAATACTGGGTGCCGATAAGCCACTGAAGATTGCGGTCGTTGGGCGCCCTAATGTAGGTAAGTCGACGCTGATTAATAAATTAATTGGTGAAGAGCGCGTGATTGCTTTTGATCAACCCGGCACCACCCGTGATGCAATTGAAGTCCCGTTTGAACGCGATGGCCGCCCCTACATTTTGATTGATACAGCCGGCTTGCGCCGCCGCGGTAAAGTATTTGAAGCAATTGAAAAATTTTCTGTCGTAAAAACCTTGCAGGCAATTGCCGACGCTAATGTGGTGATCTTAATGCTGGATGCCCAGCAAGATATTTCTGAACAGGATGCCCATATTGCTGGTTTTATTGTCGAAGCCGGCAGAGCTTTGGTGGTTGCAGTGAATAAATGGGATGGTGTTGATGCTTATGTGAAAGAGCGCTGTCGTTTAGAAATTGCGCAAAAACTGCGCTTTCTCGATTTCGCTAATGTTCATACAATTTCTGCACGAAAGGGCTTTGGCCTAAAAGAACTTTTCAAGGACGTTGATGCGGCATATAAAGCCGCTACGACGAAGATGCCAACACCCCGTTTAACCCGAATTTTGATTGAGGCTATTGAGCATCAGCAGCCCAAACGGGTCGGCATGGGGCGCCCTAAAATGCGTTATGCACATCAAGGGGGCATGAATCCGCCGATTGTGATTATTCATGGCACCGGCCTCTCGGGCGTAACAGACAGCTATAAACGCTTCTTAGAAGGGCGTTTTAGAGAGGTTTTTGGCCTCCGCGGCACGCCAATGCGGATTGAATTACGCACCAATCGTAACCCTTACGTTGATGATGACAAAAAGAAGAAGCGATAATATGATTCTGTTTTGAGTTTGAAAAAATCAAGACTCCCATTAGTGCTTAAAGGAGCGGTATGAATAACAATAAAAGTCAGATGTTGCAGGATCCTTTTCTGAATGTTCTGCGTAAAGAGCATGTACCAGTTTCCATTTATCTTGTGAATGGTATTAAATTACAAGGCAATATTGATTCGTTTGATCAGTATGTGATTTTGCTGCGCAATACAGTAACGCAAATGGTTTACAAACATGCGGTTTCGACGATCGTGCCTTCACGTGCAGTCACTTTTCGCCTGGACGAGGAAGAAACCTCTGCATAAAACCAGTACTGATGCTGTGCGAGCTGTGCTAGTAGGAGTCGATACTGGCTTAGCGGATTTTCCCGATAGCATGGCAGAACTCGCTCTATTGGTTGAAAGCGCAGGAACGTTGCCCGTGGCTAACGTCATTGGGAGGCGCGGTAAAACCGATCCTGCTTTATTTATTGGTTCTGGTAAAGCCAACGAACTGAAGCGCATCCTAGAAGAGCAAGATGCCGAATTAGCCATTTTTAATCATCCTTTATCACCAAGTCAGCAGCGCAATTTAGAGCGTCATTTAGGTCGCCACGTGATCGATCGAACGGGATTAATTTTAGATATATTTGCTCAGCGAGCCCAAAGTCATGTGGGTAAAACGCAAGTTGAGCTGGCTCATGTTCGTTACCGTATGTCTCGCTTAGTAAGGGCTTGGAGTCACTTAGAGCGCCAAAAGGGCGGTATTGGTTTACGGGGTGGTCCAGGCGAAACCCAAATGGAGTTAGATCGACGGATGTTAGCAACCCGTGCCAAACGACTTGAACTTGAATTGGCGAAGTTACAGCGGCAACAACGTACGCAGCGTCGCTCACGCAGTCGCAAAGAAGTTTTCTCAGTATCGCTAGTGGGGTATACCAATGCTGGCAAATCAACGTTATTTAATGCCTTAACAAAGGCGGGCACCTATGCAGCCGATCAATTATTTGCCACCCTCGATACTACTTCACGCAAAGTGCATCTGCGTGAGACGGGTTCAATTGTGGTATCTGATACGGTAGGTTTTATTCGGGATTTACCTCATCAATTAGTAGAAGCTTTTCAAGCCACCTTAGATGAAACAATTCATGCCGATTTAATTTTGCACGTCATTGATGCGGCCAGTTTAGTTTCCCGCGAGCAAAAGACTGAGGTTGAGCAGGTTTTACGAGAAATTGGGGCTGCCGATATTCCGCGCCTGGAAGTGATGAATAAGATTGATTTAATGCCGGATACCTTTAGCCATGGGCCTATTGTCAAGAGGGATAATAAGGATCTGCCAAGCCAAATTTTCCTTTCCGCTCAAGCTGGCTTGGGCCTTGACTTACTCCGAAGCGTTTTAGGCGAATATGCCCAATTGGCTGATAGAATTAGGGCTCAAGATGACCGAGCCAAAAATCACACCAATGCCACTGATTTATTAGCTCCTTTAACTGATCGACCTGACTCTGCAGAATTTATTCCTCTCCCTTCCCGTAGCTATTCGCCACACAATGCGTAAATTGCTTGAGCTTTTTTCAGTAAAAGACCCCGGCTGGGGTAATAGCAGCAATGGTAATGAGGCCAAAGGCTCGGGCGATGGGGAAGCTCCACCCGCTGGCGAAACTAAACCAGCAGCAGGCGATGCTGCACCCGGAAATGGGCCGGAAAAAGCCCCTGAAAGTACCCCAGCAGCAAGACCGCCTGCACGACCTAGCGATGGCCCACCTGATCTTGATGAACTCTGGCGTGATTTTAATAATCGCCTCAATAATTTCTTTGGTGGCAAAAAAGGTCCTAAAAACCCAGCAAACAATTCAGGCAATCAGTCGCCCAATAATGCGCCATTCAATAAACCCGCTAATAATGGCGGCGGTGGTAATACGCAAACACCATTTAACTTTAATTTCAATAATCCCTTTTCTAGCAAAATGAGTTTTGGATTTATCGCGGCCGGCGCTGTTTTATTTTGGCTATTAAGTGGCTTCTTTATTATTCAAGAGGGTCAAGCCGGCGTGATTCTCACCTTTGGCAAGTACAGCTATACCGCTGGGCCCGGCATTAACTGGCGTATGCCTTGGCCAATTCAAGCGCAAGAAATTGTTAATTTATCAGGAGTACGCTCGGTTGAAGTAGGGCGTCCAGTCTTAATTAAGTCGACCAATTTAAAAGATGCGTCGATGCTTACTGAAGACGAAAACATTATTGATGTCAAATTCGCCGTGCAATATCGTTTAAAAAATCCGACAGATTATTTATTTAATAATCGTAATCCGGATATTGCTGTCACACAGGC
>CANKKB010000078.1 GCA_947482555.1 Burkholderiaceae bacterium
AATTTAGTATTCTTTTAGCGGGTAGATCAGCTAAAAAAATTATTCATCAATGCGGTTCTGGCGTCACCGCTTGTCATAATCTCTTAGCCATGGAAGTAGCTGGCATCAAGGGATCGCAACTCTATGCCGGTAGTTGGAGTGAATGGTGTGCAGATTCGCAGCGACCTATCGCGACAGCAGAATAACCAACCCAATACCGCAGCCGATTAACATAATTTGCCGTAAGGATTCTCGCCAATGCGGGCGGCGGTGCATTTGCGGAATTAAATCACTGACAGCGATATAAATAAAACTGCTCGAAGCAATTACTAACAGGTAGGGCATGATGTGGTGTGCACGCTCTAAAAAAAAGTAAGCTAATACACCGCCCAACACTGCGAGTGAGCCGCTAATTAAGTTATAAAGTAAAGCACGGGCTTTAGAAAAACCAGCATTAAGTAAGACAATAAAATCGCCTACTTCTTGCGGAATTTCATGGGCAATAATGGCAAGCGCAGTAAAAATACCAACCTGCATATTCGCCATAAATGCAGCTGCAATCAGTACACCATCCACAAAATTGTGTAAGCCATCACCAACTAAAATAGTCCAACCACTATTCCCAGCCATTTCCGCATCATGCCCTTGATGATGATGATGCCCATCGCCTTCATGGTGATGACTGTGGCGTAGTAAGGCAATTTTTTCTAACAAAAAAAATCCGAGCAAACCCATGAGTAAAGCAGCAAATAAAATGGATGGGTTAGTGTTTGGCATGGCAAACGCTTCTGGCAAAGAATGCAAAAATGCCGTGGCCAATAAAATGCCGACCGAAAAACTGACCATGGTGTTGATCATCTTGCTTAAAAAACCTAAGGACAAACTAGCGGCAATTAAAACGCTAGCTAAGCCCGCTAAAGCAGTAACTGCAACGATAAGTTGCAGGGTGCTCAATCCCATCATGCGACGCCGTATTGCTTAAACCAAGCGAGGCATTTATCCCAGCCGTCTTTAGCAGGTCCAGCACGATATGATTCACGATAGTCAGCATGAAAAGCATGCGGTGTATCAGGATAGACTTCAATTCGCGAGGCTTTAGCTGCGGTATTGGTAGCTGCTGCTGCAGTTAAAGCGGCGCGCATTTTTTCTACGGTGTCTAAGGGAATGCCAGTATCTGCACCTCCATATAAGCCAAGTACTGGTGCTTTTAATTCAGCAGCAATATCCACTGGATTACGAGGACTATTAGGCGTGGGTACGCCGACTAAACGACCATACCAAGCAACGCCAGCGCGCACCTCTGGCAAAGTAGCAGCGAGCCAAGTAATACGACCGCCCCAACAAAAGCCGGTAACGCCAACTCGCTTCACATCACCGCCATGGGTTCCTGCCCAAGCTAGAGTCGCTTTAATATCAGCCATTACTTCTGCGTCCGGTGTCTTGGCAACAATATTGCTCATAATTTCGGCGATGGTGCCAAAGGTATTAGGATCACCAGCGCGGGTAAAAAATTCTGGGGCAATTGCGAGGTATCCAAGTTTGGCAAAACGTCGCGCAACATCAGCAATATGTTCATGGACGCCAAAAATTTCACTAACCACAATCACAATCGGCAAAGGCCCAGTAGTTTTGTTTGGACGTGCGGTGTAGAGTGGCACTTTAGTATTGCCTACGGCAATGGTTTGCTCGCTGGCTTCAATCCCGACGAAGTCAGTTTGAATCGCTGCCGCTATGACGGGCTGCGATGCGGTCACAAAGCCGATGCCCAAGCCACTGATGGATACAGTCGAGACTGCCGAAGCAGCAGAAGCTACTGAAGTTTGCATAAATTGCCGCCGTTGATTTTGCATTGTCTCTCCTTAATTTTGGTTACCAACTATCTTGGTCTATCTACTTAATGCGCTTCTTCCCAGTTATTACCCACACCAATACTTACGACAAGGGGTACACGTAATTGTGCCACTGAGCCCATTAAACCAGGTAAAGCGTCACGTAAACGATCTACCTCGGCAAATGGCGCATCAAATATTAATTCATCATGCACCTGCAAAAGTAAGCGAGTATGTAATTTCTCTGCTTCTATCCATTGCTGCACGGCAATCATGGCCAATTTAATTAAATCGGCAGCTGTACCTTGCATGGGTGCGTTAATTGCTGCGCGTTCTGCGCCCTGTCGCCGCGGACCGGAACTTTTAATTTCGGGCAACCATAAGCGTCGCCCAAAAACGGTTTCTACATAGCCACTTTCTCGCGCCTCGAGTCTTGTTCGCTCCATGTATTGCGCTACCCCAGGATAGCGCTCAAAATAAGTATCAATATATTTTTGCGCTGCTGCACGCTCAATACCTAGATTACCAGCTAAGCCAAAGGCACTCATACCATAAATTAAACCGAAATTAATCACCTTGGCATAACGGCGTTGTTCAGCTGTAACTGCAGCTAAGGCAATGCCAAATATTTCTGCCGCAGTAGCTTGATGCACATCTAAGCCTGCAGCAAAAGCAGCTAGTAAGTTTTTATCTTGCGCAATGTGCGCCATGATGCGCAATTCAATTTGGGAATAATCAGCAGAAACCAACTTGCAACCATCAGCAGCAACAAATGCCTCTCGAATGCGCCGACCTTCTTCAGTGCGCACGGGAATATTTTGTAAATTGGGATCGCTCGAGGCCAAGCGACCAGTGACAGCAACCGCTTGAGAAAAATTGGTGTGAACTCGACCTGTTTTCGGATTTACCATGCGAGGTAATTTTTCAATATAGGTCGACATCAACTTCGCTAAACTGCGGTAATCTAATATACGTGCAGGCAAAGGATAGTCTTCAGCTAATTTTTGTAAAACTTCTTCATCAGTTGATGGTGCGCCTGCCGGCGTTTTTTTAATGACGGGTAATTGCAACTGGCCAAATAAAATCTCGCCAATTTGTTTGGGCGACTGAATGTTGAATGGCTGCCCCGCGAGTTGATGAATTTCTGTCTCGAGGGATAAAAGGCGCTTCCCCACGGTTTGACCTTGCTTAGCCAATAACACAGTATCAACCTTAATACCATTTCTTTCCATAATGCCCAACACGCGCATCGCTGGTAATTCTATTTGCTGATACACATAGCAAAGTCCAGGGTTTTGCGCAATTTGGGGCCATAAAAATTGGTGCAAACGCAAGGTGATATCAGCATCTTCAGCTGCATAATTACAGGCCGTGGCTAAATCGACTTGATCAAACCCAATTTGATGAACACCTTTGCCGCAAACTTCTTCATAGCGAATAGTCTTGATACCTAAATGTCGCTCAGCCATGCTATCCATATTGTGCGGTAAGTGCGATTCCAATACATAGGATTCAAGCAAAGTATCAAATGCAATTCCCTGCAAGGTTATGCCATAGTTAGCAAAGATGTGGGCATCATATTTCAGATTCTGTCCCACCTTAGCTTTGCTTGCATCTTCTAGCCAAGGTAATAAGTGCTCTAATACCCAGGCACGATCGAGATGGGTTTCACCAGTGCGATGGGCTATGGGTATATAGCAAGCCTCGCCCGCCTCTACAGAAAAAGAAATTCCGACTAGCTCGGCTACTAGGGCATCTAAGCCAGTGGTTTCTGTATCGACTGCGACAAGTTCAGCTTGTTGAAGCTTTGCTAACCAGCGCTCGAATCCCGCCTCATCAACAATGCACTCATAATTACGCCCTACGGTGTCTGTCATCACTTCGGTCGTGGTACTGACGATGCCAGCCGCTATTGCTAATGGCTCTCTCGCAGGCTTTTCTACTGCTGCTGCAATATCCCTTAACCAAGTTTTAAAAGCGTAGCGCTCGAATAACTCGCGTAATTTTGGCGCATCCTCTGCAACTGCATGTAGGTCATCCAAGCCGGGCAAGTGAGGCGATAAATCACAGTCAGTTTTAATCGTGAGCAATTCGCGTGCCCGTAATAACCAAGGCAAACTAGCGCGTAAATTTTCGCCCACCACGCCTTTGACCAATTCAGCTGAAGCCATTAAATTATCTAAATCGCCAAACTCAGCCAACCACTTATTAGCTGTCTTAGGGCCAGCTTTGGGTACTCCCGGTACGTTATCTACAGTATCACCAATAATGGTGAGGTAATCGACGATGCGCTCCGGAGACACGCCGAATTTATTAATCACCCCGGCAATGTCCAAGCGCTCATTGGTCATCGTGTTAATTAATGAGACCGAAGAATTCACTAATTGGGCTAAATCTTTATCACCAGTAGAGATAATCGTTTCCCATCCGGCTGCACTTGCTTGGGTTGCTAACGTGCCGATCACATCGTCGGCCTCAACGCCTGACACCATTAAGATAGGCCAACCCATGGCTCGCACCATTGCATGAATTGGCTCAATTTGCTTAACCAAGTCATCGGGCATCGCTGAGCGATTTGCCTTGTACTGGTCATACATCTCATCGCGAAAAGTTTTACCCTTGGCATCGAAGACGCAGGCGATATGATCTGCAGCAATATCGGTTCGCGCCCGGCGGAGCATATTGACCATGCCATAAATAGCGCCAGTTGGCTCCCCGGCCCCATTGCGTAAATCGGGCATCGCATGAAATGCTCGATAAAGGTAGCTAGAACCGTCAATTAATAGGAGTCTGTGTTTAGTCATACCGCAATCGTACAATCTAGTTGCCTAACACTCATAAATAGAGGATTCTAAAGATGCGCCAACTTCGCTTGACCCGCCTTCCTGCAAGCTTGGCATGTCTTTTAAGCTTTTTTTGGGGCAGCCTGATTTTGGCACCCCTACCGGTTCTAGCTCAAGCAGGTAATCTGCAAGCACTGAGCCCAGAAGATCTGCAACAAATTAATGGTCGCGCCCAAACGTCAAGCAGCAAAGCCTCAACCAAGGCGGGCAGCAAGTTAAATCACCAGCCCTCTTTTACGCATACCAGCTCAAATGGGACCCAAATTACGGAATATCGCGATGCTTATAGCCCTACTAGCGTTCAGGTTAAAGGTCCATTAGGCGTCTACGACATGTCTCACCCTTCCTCTTTGATGCCCGGTGCCCGCGAGCCCGCTACCACGATTCTCAGCGTACCTAGTTTCAACCTACCGCTGCAATAAATCAGTTTTAGATAATGGCCGTTTATACCCCGCTCACCCTCCCTGAAATTGCACCCTGGTTAGAGCACGAGTTTTCGCTTGGCAAGGCAATTGATTTAAGAGGCATTCATGGCGGCATCGAGAATTCTAATTTTTTTCTTGATGTAGCCCAAGCCGGTGAGACTCATGAGTATGTCCTAACGATTTTTGAGCGTTTAACTGCTGCGCAGTTGCCTTACTATCTGCAACTGATGTTGCACCTCGCCAATAAAGGTATTCCAGTACCTAAGCCAATTGCGAATCGCGCTGGAGAGATCCTTTTTACCCTCCATGACAAACCCGCTGCGATTGTGACTAAATTACCAGGCCAATCGCACCTGCAGCCCACTGCCGAAAACTGTGCGATAGTTGGTGCGATGCTGGCCAAAATGCATTTAGCTGGAGCGGATTTTCCAACTGAACAAGCCAATTTACGCAGTCTTGCTTGGTGGCAACAAACTGCTCCTGCCATACTGCCTCATCTTTCCAGCGCCCAACAAACTCTCTTAAATAGCGAGCTGCAATTTCAAGCAGCATTCTTTGCGAGCGCCGATTATGAGCAACTACCCTCTGGCGCTAGTCACTGTGATTTATTTCGAGATAACGTCCTTTTTGTCGAGCACCAACAGCAAACGCAGTTGGGTGGCTTATTTGACTTTTACTTTGCCGGTACCGATAAATGGTTATTTGATCTCGCAGTGACTGCCAACGACTGGTGTCTTGACGCCAACCATTCGGATTTAAATGAACGGCGCCTTACTGCCCTGCTAAATGCTTATCAAACTATCCGCCCCTTGAATGCAGGCGAAAAGCGCAGTTGGTCTGCTATGCTTCGTGCAGCCGCATTACGTTTTTGGATTTCGCGCTTATGGGATTTTTATTTACCCCGTAACGCACAAATGCTCACTGCACATAACCCTAATCACTTTGAGGCGATCTTAGATAGTCGTCGTAAGCAAAAAAATAATCTCTTATGAAACTGAATAGTGTTAATGCCCAACAAGGCTACATCTGGATTCGCCAAGGTATATGGCTTTTTAAACAAAACCCGTTGGGCTTTTTAATGCTCGTCTTTTTGTATATTTTTTTAGTCCAGCTGGCTATCTTAATTCCTATTGTTGGTGTCTTTGCAATTTTGCTCATCACCCCCTCATTGCAGTTCGGTTTCATGACGGGTTGTCGCCAAACGATTCAAAAAATTCGTCTTTCGCCTTTGGTTTATTTGGTTGGCCTACGCTCTTCAGGAGCCTTGGTACGTAAAAGACTTTTACAACTTGGCCTGATTCACACTAGCTTAATTTTGGTGTTGAGTTTTATCGCCAGCTTCTTTGTTGATGTGCAAGTACTCTTGCCAGCGCTTACTGGCGATAAACCGCTGGGCATCGAAATTATCAAGCAGATGTATATCGTCTTAGGGATTGTGGTGGCGCTCTATATTCCCATTGGGATGCTGATGTGGTTCTCACCAATTCTGGTGGGCTGGGAAGATATGCCGGTTACCCAAGCACTTTTTTCTAGTTGGATTGCTTGCTGGCGCAATCGCAGCGCCTTTATCATTTATTTATGCATATGGGGCGCACTCTTAGTGGCGGTTCCATTATTGCTCAGCACCATATTTGAGGCGCTCAATTTGAGCGAAGTGGGCTCGTTTGTCATTGCCCCAATTTCAATGGCTTGTATGACAGTGCTGTATTGCTCAGCGTTCGCCACCTGGAAAAATTGCTTTTCCGATAACGTGGCTACCACTAACCCCGATGAGATTGGTGCTTAACTAACGATAAGGTAGCGCTGAGCCATTCCGCGTTAATCAATGGCTGCTAACTTCGCGATACTTAATTGCAACCATTTCACGCCGTGCCGCTTGAAATTAATTTGTGCACGCGCATCAGCCTCAAGGCCCTCTAAGGCGGTAATACGCCCTTCACCAAACTTGGTATGAAAAACCTCCTGGCCTACCCGAAAGGGATAAATATCTCGCGCTGGCGCTGCCATGCGGGGAATATTGCTACTTAAAGCGCTATGGGCTAGCCGCGGCTTACGCGCAGCAGGACTATCTTCGTAATCAAATACTTGACTGTCATCACTATCGTGAGAGTAGCCACTTTTCCAGGTACTCCCCCCACTACGTCCCCCGCCCCAGCGCGCATCTTTCATTTTGGGAGTAAGCCATTTCAAACACGCGGTCGGTAATTCCTCTAAGAAGCGTGACGGCATGTTGTAACGTACTTGACCATGCAACATGCGTGATTGCGTATGCGACAAATACAAACGTTCTTTAGCGCGCGTAATAGCCACATACATGAGGCGTCGCTCTTCTTCTAAACCGTTACTTTCATTAATACTATTTTCATGCGGAAATAAGCCCTCTTCCAGCCCAGTAATAAAAACCGCAGTAAATTCCAAGCCTTTGGCAGAGTGGACGGTCATGAGTTGAATGGCATCTTGCCCGGCTTGCGCTTGGTTGTCTCCAGCCTCTAAAGAAGCGTGCGCTAAAAAAGCTGCTAAAGGCGACATCTCTAAAGTGCCAGCATCATTCTCACTTGGCAGTGAAGCGGCTTTAGCGTTCTGCCCAAAACCCTCTTCGGCAATA
>CANKKB010000079.1 GCA_947482555.1 Burkholderiaceae bacterium
ACCAATTGGAATAGTTTTCGTATTAGCTTGATTAAAATTACGCGCCAGCCATTGCACTGCAGAATTAGCGATTTCTGGATAGAGCACCACATTGAAATCAGCTTCATGTAAGCGTGCAACATCTCGCGGGGTTGCCCCTAAGGGCGCCACAACATTTACTTCAACACCAATTTGGTTTAGTAAGCGAGTAATCTCGGTCACATCATCTCGATGCCGAAAACCCAAAGCTGTAGGCCCTAAAATATTACACCGTGGCTTTTGACCAGAGGGTCGGGGAGCCCTTTTCACGCCTGGTGCCAAGGCATGTTCTGTGCCTAATAAACGCACCATTTGGTAGAACGTTTCAGCAGCGCCCCAATTTTCTTTCTTTTGATATGCGGGGAGTTCTAAGGGTAAAACGGGTAAAGGTAAATTAAGTGCAGCAGCCAAACCACCAGGATCATCTTGAATTAATTCTGCGGTACATGAAGATCCCACCATGAGCAATTCTGGCTTAAAGCGTTCGTAGGCATTACGCGCTGCCTCTTTAAATAATTCTGCCGTGTCGCTACCCAAATCACGGGCTTGAAAAGTAGTATAGGTAACTGGTGGGCGACGATTATTTCGTTCGATCATGGTGAACAATAAATCAGCATAGGTATCGCCTTGGGGCGCATGCAGTACATAGTGCACACCCTCCATGCCGGTTGCAATCCGCATTGCTCCTACATGCGGAGGTCCTTCGTAGGTCCATAAGGTTAATTGCATATTAGGCGGCCAATTTCAAATGCCGCAAGAGCGGACGAGCAAACAATTCGGCCAAGTCGGCGGCCTGATCAAAACCTTGGATGGGCGTAAATACCAATTCAATTGACCACTTGCTAGTAATACCTTCGGCCTCTAGCGGATTAGCCAAACCCAAACCACAAACGACTAAATCAGGTTTGATCGCGCGACACCGATCCAGTTGACGCTCAACATCTTGTCCCTCAGATAATTGCACGCCCTCAGGTAATAGAGCCAATTCACTGGCCATATGCTGACGATGTAAATACGGCATGCCAACTTCGGTCAAAATCATATCTAACTCGCGATGTAAAAATCGCGCTAATGGAATTTCTAATTGCGAATCAGGAAAGAAAAAAATACTTTGGCCAGCTAATTGGGTTTTAAAACGGGCTAAGGCCGCCGTAGCGCGCTGTCTTTTGGGGGCAATGACTTGTTCAAATAGATCTGCTGGAACCTGCCAAGCTAAGGCAGCAGCAGCAAACCATTTTTCTGTGCCTTCAACCCCGAGTGGAAATGGCGCTTCAAGGCGTTGCGCCCCTTTCTCCTCTAATACTCTGGCGGTATCTGCCAAAAAAGGTTGCGCTAATAAAAAACGGGTATGTGGACCCACCACAGGCACATTACTCGAATTACGGGGTGGGAAAAAACGAACTTGCTGAATGCCCAAATCATTAAAGATGCGGATAAATTGGTCCTCAACGACATCGGCCAAGCAGCCCACGACCAATAACTCTGCAGGCGCGTTCGCTTGACCGGCGCTAGGTAGTGGAATATCTTTAGCCAAGGCAGCTAAACAGGCATCCTCGCCTTGTGTAAAAGTCGTTTCTATACCGCTACCAGAGTAATTGAGAACGCGCACATGAGGCATAAAATTTCTACTCAGGCGTTGCGCCGCAGTTGCTAGATCTAATTTAATTACTTCAGAAGGGCAAGAGCCAACTAAAAAAAGGAGTTTAATATCAGGACGTCGCTCTAATAACTGCGCCACCACCCGATCGAGCTCTTCATTTGCATCTGCTAAGCCAGCCAAATCACGATCATCAATAATTGCAGTGGCAAAACGGGGCTCAGCAAATATCATCACGCCAGCCGCCGACTGAATTAAGTGTGCGCAAGTTCTTGAGCCCACCACTAAAAAGAATGCATCTTGTATTTTGCGATGTAGCCAGATGATTCCAGTCAAGCCACAAAAGACTTCGCGCTGCCCACGCTCTTTAATAATGGGCAAAATTTGTCGCTCAACTTGCGGGGCAATGATAGTGCTCATACTGTCAGCCCCGGGCTCATTTGGTGTTTTTCTTGCAAGCGTGCGGCCCGTAATTTCAGAATAAATTGCCCTGCATTAATAACATACGTGAAATAAGCTGCCAAAGCTAAATACATTAATTCTTGCTCGGTTAATAATCCCATCAGTAAGCACACGACATAGGCAGTGTGAAGCGCAATTACGAGCATGCTAAATACATCTTCCCAATAAAAGGCTTTGGCAAAGAGGTATTTACCAAAGACCACCTTCTCCCAAATGCAACCAGTGACCATAATGGTGTAAAGGCAAAAGGTTTTTATCAACACCGAAATATTGGCCGCATTTTCGCCATCACCTGTCATTAAAAACCGCACTACTAAATAGAGACTTACCAAAAAAACTACGAACTGCACAGGCGCTAATAAACCTTGCACTAAAGTCCATTTGGTTTGATCCCGCCTTAGCCGTTCAGCAGGCGTATATAGGGGTACATATGTTCTTGCCATTACTCTTAACCAAGGGTTCCAGTTGCTCAATGTGTAAACAAAAGTTTACGCTTTTTCTATTTTTTAGCCCACTAGGTATCTACCCCTAGATTATGTAAATTGAAATTGACATTAGGGCCCTAAATTGCGTAATCTAGAGGCCTGACATAGAAGTCTTGGATGGTCTCGGGCTTAAATATTGTTGCAGTGCAATATTTTTACCTTTTTGACTGGAGTTTATGTGAATGTACTAAATCGACCCTTATCAACATATGAAATTTCCACATTGGCTTCCGATCTTGCGCAAAATGCACATAAAAAGAGAAAACCTGCTAACCCAAGTTACCTTGCTTATGTAGTTGAAAAAAAGGTGTTGCCCCGCTTATTGGCAGAGCACGGAAATATTAAACAGTTAAAGCTAGAAAATATTACCCATTCACCCTTGCAGGTTTCCGCTCAGGAAATCAGCGCGTTTTCTATCTTATTGCTAACTGCTTCCTACGCCGAGTGTCGCGATTACGCTTTGCACTTATGTCATTCGGGGTGCTCGATTAATGAAATTTACTATAGCTTAGCGGTTGATGCGGCAAGAAATTTAGAGTACTTGTGGGAAGTTGACGCTTGTACATTTGGCGCAACAACTATCGCGATTGGGCATTTACAAGCTATTTTACGCGAGCTTAATCCGCTTTTTCACACTCAAGCAGATCTGCACTATCAAACTAAAGGCCATGCCTTTACCTTTGCAATGCCTAATTCGCAGCATACACTCGGCGTTTTTCTGTTAACTGAAAATCTAATCCAACATGGCTGGAATGTTTTAGCGGCCCACAAAACGAGCAAAGCAGAAATTCTCAGCACCGTTAAAGATACTTTCTTCCATTTTGCTGCTATTTCTATTTCCTCTATTAAACAATGGGATCAACTAGAAAAAATGATTCCACTCATTCGAAAAGCTTCTTTAAATCCCCAATTACATATTATGGTTGGTGGCGCTCTATTTACAGCGTACCCCAAATTACTCGATCAATCGAGCGCTGATAGCTGCACAAGTGATCTTGAGGCAGCCATTAAAACGGCGGCAAGCATAGTCAAATAGTGCGCCCAACAATCCAAAGCATCTCTTGTCGTCGTCAACCCTAAATCCCCTCCTGCAGATTGGCTCGCTCGCACCCCCAGAGGTGGCGATGGTCATTCAGGCTGGATCAGATCTAGCTATTGTGATGGATGAACAAGCCGTCATTCTCGGCTTGGCCTTCGGAAATTCTGAGCTATATAGTAAAAATCTCCAAGCCTGGGTAGGAAAAAATTGGGAAGAGACTGTTTCACTGGAAAGTCGCATTAAAGTTCAAACCCTTCTTAAAGACGCAAAGGAATCGGGCACCTCTCGACTTCGGCAAATTAATGTTGCTATTCCAGGGGCAGCTGATCTACCTTTTCTATGTGCTGCCATTTATTTACCAAACAGCAAACGCGTTGTGGCTTTATATCGAGATTTGCGTGAGGTATCTTTATTACAACAACGCTTAATTGATGCCCAGCAAACGATCGAGCTCGACTATGCGCGTTTGCGAGATATGGAAACGCGCAATCGGATTTTATTTGAAATTGCTTCAAGTGAAAATATCATTATTGATAGTACTCATTTTAAAATTTTAGAGGCAAATGCGCGGTTTGTTGAAATTGTGGGGGAGCCCATAAAAAAAATTATTGGCAAATCATTTCTTGATTATCTAGCTAAAAAAGATCTCAACACCGTTCGGGAAGCCTTAACCAAAGCACGATATGGCAGTGAAAAAATTGAATTCACTGCCACCTTTAATAGCAGTAATATGTTTTTAATCGCAGCCCCTTTTCGGAGTGCAAATCAAGCCTTAATTTTGATCTCCATGAAAGTAGTCCAAGATACAGAAATTACCGGGGTTAACAGTAGTCAGGCCCTAGCTTTATTTGCCTTAGAAAATTCAGCCGATGCCTTTGTGGTGACTAATTTACAAGGCATGATTATGAGCGCTAATCATGCCTTTCGTAAAATGATTATGGTCGAGAAGCCGGAGCAATTGCTCCATGAATCGCTCGAAATTTGGCTAGAGCGCGCCAGCATTGATTTGAAAGTGATGCTATCGAATTTACAGGCAGAGGGAAGTATTAAATTATTTGCAACCGCAATTCGCGATGCTTTTGGAGCTTTCCACCCGGTTGAAATATCTGCATCCACGATGACTAGCCCCAAAACTTGTATCGGTTTTTCAATCCGCGAGGTAGGCTCCCGTATTCGACCTCAATATCAGGTCGGCCAAGGCATCTCCCGCTCGAATGAAGAGTTAACTCAACTAGTTGGTCGCTTACCCTTAAAAGAAATTCTGAATGAAACTACCGATTTAATCGAAGAGTTATGCATTAAAGCGGCACTCGATTTGTCCCGGGGTAATCGCGTAGCCGCTTCGGAAATGTTGGGCTTATCACGCCAAAGTCTTTATATCAAACTGAGAAAATTTGGACTCAACGATCCCTCCAAAGAGAATGATTTGGAGCAATAAATGCCCAATTTAATGGGTGCACCTGTGGTAATTGTTGCCTTAGTCAAAATCGCTCAGAATGCAAAATTGAGTGGTATTGCCAAGCTAATGTTTGGTCGCTACCAACTTGGCTCTGTGCCCGGCTTACAACTGATCAAACATCTGGGATCGGGTATAAATGGGGGTTTCTCTGTTAAACCAAGCGCTATCCATCAAGGAATATTTGCAGCTTTTAATAGTCAAGGCGAAGCAACGCAATTTTTACAGGAATCCGCTTTATTAGGCTGGTATCGCGATCATGCAGATGATTTTTTTACCGCGCAATTACAGACATATTCTTGTAAGGGTAGCTGGAATGGTAAGTCGCTACCAATTTATGATGCACAAATTCCAACTGGGGCAATCGCCTCACTCACCCGAGCTTCGATTAAACCTTGGTATGCGCAACAATTTTGGAGCAAAGCGCCTCCAGCTGAAACGGAACTCCGCCAAACTTCAGGCTGTCTTCTTGCTGCTGGCGTGGGTGAGGCGCCACTCTTAAGGCAGGCTACCTTTACGATTTGGGAATCGGAAGACGCGATGAATCACTATGCCCGATCGGGCAGTCACTTAAAAGCGATTCAAGCGGCCCATAGCCAGCATTATTTTTCGGAATCGATGTTTGCTCGCTTTAAGCCGATCAATCTACAAGGTTGCTGGGACGGTCGCTCGTTTGGATAAGTCAACGGTGATTGTGGTTGGTGGCGGAATCGGTGGGCTAGCGAGCGCACTTGCCCTAGCTTGCGCTGGTCTTGAAGTGACAGTAATTGAAAAGGAACCTTCCTTAGGCGGGAAAATTCGACAGATTCAAGCTGGCGACCAAGCAATCGACTCTGGGCCCACTGTTTTCACCATGCGCTGGGTATTTGACGAGCTTTTTCGTCAAGCGGGTACACGTTTAGAAGATGAAATGCAAATTTCTCCTTTAGCCATTTTGGCTCGCCATGCCTGGAGTAAAGATGAAAGGCTCGATTTATTTGCCGACCGACTTCAGTCCGCTGAAGCCATTGCAGAATTTTCTTCGCGGGCCGAAGCGAATCGCTTTCTGGATTTTTGTCAGCAAGCTAGTCATCTTTATCAGGCGTTAAAAAAACCCTACATGCTGTCTGGCAGGCCAAGCATGGGTAGCATGATGACTAGCTTAGGTGCTTCTGGTTCAAAAGCATTATTTGATATTGGTTTATTTAGCAACCTTTGGAAAACCTTAGGGCACTACTTTCATGATCCGCGTTTGCGTCAGCTCTTTGGGCGTTACGCAACCTACTGTGGATCCTCTCCTTTTCAAGCTCCCGCTACCTTAATGCTCATCGCTGAAGTAGAAATGCAAGGCGTATGGAGCGTTACTGGCGGCATGTCTACCTTAGTAAAGACATTCCAGCGACTTGCAGAACAAAAGGGGGTTCGCTTCATTACGGGTCATCAATGTAATGAAATTTTGCTAAAGAATGGACGCGCATGCGGAGTACGTCTCGATAATGATGATGTGCATCATGCCCATTCGATTATTTTTAATGGTGATGCGCGGGCTCTGCAGGTTGGTCTATTAGGTACAGGACTTAAAAATGCCAGTGCAATTGATCGCCAAGCAATTCCCTCGCTCTCGGCCTTAACTTGGTCGATGTTAGCTAAGCCTCAAGGATTTCCGCTTCTGCGGCATACTGTCTTTTTTAATGCAAACTATCAAGCTGAATTTGATGACATTTTTATTCGCCAGCAATTACCCAAACATCCAACTGTGTATATTTGTGCGCAAGATCAAACCGATGTCCATCTTGATCGGCCCCATGAACAAGGTATTTTTTGCTTGGTCAACGCACCAGCGCAAATAAGCCCGCGACCCGAACTTACTACCGAGGAGATTGAAGCATGCGAAAGTCAGGCATTCGCTTTATTAAAACAATGTGGTCTCGAACTCAATCCCAATTTGAATACGGTTACGCGTACGTCGCCGCATGCCTTCAGTCAGTTATTTCCCGCAACGGGCGGAGCACTCTATGGATCAGCCAGCCATGGCTGGATGGGAATCTTCAAACGACCAGCGGCACAGAGTACTATTCTCGGTCTTTATCTAACGGGGGGCAGCACACATCCGGGGGCGGGAGTTCCCATGGCCGCTCTATCGGGACGCATGGCGGCCGCAACGCTGATGGGTCACCTCGGTTTGATCAAGCCCTCGGGAAAGGCGCTTATCTCTGGTGGTACCTCGATGCCCTGAGCGATGATCGCCAACATGGCATTGTCATTATTGCTTTTGTAGGCAGTGTTTTTTCACCGTACTATGCGAAAGCCCATCAAAAGTCGGGGAATGGTGATCCTGAAAATCACTGTACGCTAAATGTCGCCATTTATTCGCCAGGGAAAAACCGCTGGACCATGACTGAAAGAAGTGCGCGCAGTTCATACCGGAGCGCTAATGAGTTTGCCATTGGCCCAAGCTCATTGCGCTGGGAAAAAGATTGCCTCACCATTGAAATCAAAGAGCGGGCAGTGCCATTTGGTCAAGCTGTTCGTGGCACAGTACGTGTATATCCAGAGCAACTATTTAATTTTTCAACTGCCCTTGATGATCAAGGGCGTCATCGCTGGGGCCCACTTGCCCCAAGAGCACGCGTTCA
>CANKKB010000080.1 GCA_947482555.1 Burkholderiaceae bacterium
GCAGTGTTGGGCTTAGTGGCCATGAAAGAGGCAATTGAAGATCCTGCCCGCCTATTGCTTGATCTATAAGAAAGATAACCATGAGTCCAGTTTTTGATGTGGTGGTGATTGGAGCTGGCCCAGGCGGTTATATAGCGGCTATTCGCGCAGCACAATTGGGTTTTTCAGTGGCGTGTGTAGAGGCTAGCTCCTTTAATGACCCAAAAGGCGAAATCCGCCTAGGCGGTACATGCCTTAATGTAGGCTGTATTCCATCAAAGGCCTTGTTAGCTTCGTCAGAAGAGTTTGAAAAAATTGAACATAGCATTGCCGATCATGGTATTACCGTGGGGCAAGTCAGTATCGATATTAAAAAAATGCTTGCTCGCAAAGACGCTATTGTGACCAAAATGACAGGCGGTATTAACTATTTATTTCGCAAAAATAAAGTGACTTTACTGAAAGGGCGTGCAGCTTTTGTAGGTAAAGAAGCTGCGGGCTATCAACTACAGATTGATGGTAAGACGCCAATGACTGTAACAGCCAAACAAGTGATTATTGCCACTGGATCAAAGGCGCGGCACTTACCAACAGTTAAAGTTGATAACATCATGATTTGTGATAACGAAGGTGCCTTGCAATTTGATACTGTTCCCAAACGGTTGGGCGTGATTGGCGCAGGCGTGATTGGCCTTGAGTTAGGTTCGGTGTGGCGACGTGTAGGTTCGCAAGTAACTATTTTAGAAGCTTTGCCTACTTTTTTAGGTGCCTGTGATACAGGCATTGCTGCCGAAGCCCAGAAAATTTTTACTAAACAGGGCTTAGATATTCAGCTCGGGGTAAAAATTGGTGAAGTAGTCAGTACGAAAAAAGATGTTACGGTAAGTTATCAAGATAGCGCTGGCAAGGCCCAAAAATTAGTGTGTGAGCGGTTAATTATTTCGGTCGGCCGAGTGCCTAATACCGATGGCCTAAATTTGGCAGCAATTGGCTTGAAAACCGATGAGCGAGGTTTTATACCAATCGATAATCATACGTGTGCTACCGCTATGCCAGGTGTGTATGCAGTTGGTGACGTGGTTCGTGGCCCAATGCTGGCGCATAAGGCTGAAGATGAAGGTGTTTTGGTGGCCGAAATAATGGCGGGACAAAAACCCCATATTGATTACAACTGCATTCCATGGGTTATTTATACCGATCCAGAAATTGCTTGGGTTGGTCAAACCGAGCAGCAACTAAAAGAAAGTGGCAGAGCTTTTAAAGCAGGGCAGTTTCCGTTTGCAGCGAATGGCCGTGCATTAGGTATGGGACGCTCCGAAGGTTTCATTAAAGTGCTAGCTGATGCAAAAACAGATGAGGTTTTAGGGGTTCATATTATTGGCCCGAATGCATCTGACCTCATTGCTGAGGCAGCTGTGGCAATGGAATTTAAGGCTGCCGCAGAAGACATCGCCCGTATTTGTCATGCACACCCAAGCTTATCTGAGGTAATGCGTGAGGCTGCCCTTGCAACCGATCAGCGCGCATTAAACATGTAATTGAAAGTTGCTGAGTATTACCGCCATGAATTAAAGTTGCATGGCTATCAAACGGATTCTGCTCAAGAGCGTGCAGTAGCTCGCTTGCAACTATGCGAAGATGAATGGGTAGTCTACAAAGAAAAGCGCGCTAACGCGCTGAAGAAAAAACTTTTTCACCCTGAATTACCCAGAGGCATTTATTTATGGGGTGGAGTAGGGCGGGGCAAATCTTTTTTAATGGACTGTTTTTACGCTGCTTCCCCAGTTGAGAAAAAAATTCGCATTCATTTTCATGAGTTCATGCGCGGAGTACATCATGAATTACATGAATTATCGGGTTTAGTGAATCCGCTAGATGAGCTAGCTAAACGCATTTCTGAACGATATCGCTTAATTTGTTTTGATGAGTTTCATATTAATGATATTGCAGATGCAATGATTTTATATCGCTTATTAAAGGCCTTATTTGAAGATCGGGTGCAATTCATTATGACCTCCAATTACCATCCTGATGACCTATATCCGAATGGCTTGCATCGTGATCGCTTACTGCCAGCAATTCAATTATTAAAAGATAAGTTAGATATCTTGAATGTGGATGCGGGCTCTGATTATCGCCAGTTGCAAATGGCGCAAGTGGAAGCGTATTTATGCCCCCTAACGGCACAAAATCATTTAATTTTATTGGATACATTTAAGCGCTTGAGTGGTAATCGTGATGAGATGTCATGCCCTGTACTCTTTATTGAGTCGCGGCAAATTCGCCCATTTCGCTTGGCTGAAGGAGTAGTATGGTTTGATTTTCAAACTCTGTGCGTTGGACCGCGCTCACAAAATGATTACCTTGAGCTGGCCACGCGCTTTCATACCATTATCCTGTCGGAGGTGCCTTATATGCCGCCACGCATGACCAATGAAGCGCGGCGGTTTATTTGGTTAATCGACGTTTTATATGATCATAAAATCAAGTTGATTATGTCGGCACAAGTTCCTGCCGCTGCACTGTATCCCGAGGGTCCCATCGTGGCTGAATTTGGTCGAACTGTATCGCGCCTAGTGGAAATGCAATCGCGTGCCTACCTCGATGCGCCGCGTCGAGTAATTAATACCAGCTTGACCTAAAATAGCCTGATGATCACGCTCCCCGTGCTAAATGCAGATTTGCATTGCCATTCTGTTGTTTCAGATGGAACCTTATCGCCTGAGGCTTTGGCAGAGCGTGCACACCTTAATGGTGTGCAATTGTGGTCATTAACCGATCATGATGAGCTGGGGGGTCAGGTGCGCGCCCAAGCTGCGGCAGCAATTTTAGGTATTGACTATGTGGCGGGAGTAGAAATTTCGATTACCTGGTTAGACCACACGGTGCATATCGTTGGTTTGGGTATTGATCCTACCCATCCGGGCTTAATTGAGGGGCTACGCCAAACGCGTGATGGTCGCCGTAACCGGGCGCAGGCTATGGCAGAGCAATTATCTAAAGCGGGCATTACTGGTAGCTTTGAAGGGGCGCAACTTTATGCTGGGAATCCGGAATTAATTTCTCGTACCCACTTTGCGCGCTTTTTGGTTGAGCAAGGGTTTTGTAGAGATACCGAAACAGTATTTAAAAACTATTTAGTAGCTGGTAAGCCTGGCTATGTACAACATCGCTGGGCAACCTTAGAAAATGCCGTGCAATGGATTCGCAGTGCAGGTGGTGTTGCCGTGATTGCCCATCCCGGGCGCTATCATTTAACTCCACTACAAATGACGGAGTTATATGCGCGTTTTAAAGATTTAGGTGGATTAGGTATCGAAGTGGTAACCGGCAGTCATAGCCCCGATCAGTATCAAACTTTTGCCAAAATTGCTGTTGATTATGGTTTTATGGGTTCGCGGGGCTCTGATTTTCATGATCCGCGCGAAAGTCATACCGACCTTGGGCT
This sequence comes from Burkholderiaceae bacterium, assembly GCA_947482555.1. Taxonomy (GTDB): domain Bacteria; phylum Pseudomonadota; class Gammaproteobacteria; order Burkholderiales; family Burkholderiaceae; genus Polynucleobacter. Next base: position 3,428 of record CANKKB010000080.1, read on the forward strand.
ACTGCCGAATTTGCCTTCTAGCCTTAAGCCTATTTGGTCGGTTTTTCATTAACAATTGTAATTTTTACACTTAATTATTTAGAAAAAAAGAATCATGTTTGCTGAACGCGTACTTTCTGGCATGCGGCCTACCGGCGCTTTACATTTAGGTCATTACCATGGTGTGCTAAAAAACTGGGTGCATTTGCAATCGGAATATCCCTGTTTCTTTTTTGTTGCCGATTGGCATGCGCTAACCACCCATTATGAAACCTCTAGCGTAATTGAGGAATCGGTGTGGGAGATGGTAATCGATTGGTTAGCAGCTGGAGTTGATCCAAATCAAGCCACTTTATTTATTCAAAGTAGGGTGCCCGAACACGCAGAACTTTTTTTATTGCTGGCGATGGGTACACCGTTAAGTTGGTTAGAGCGGGTACCAACTTATAAAGATCAAATTGAAAAATTAAAAGAAAAAGATTTACAGACTTACGGTTTTTTAGGCTATCCCCTATTGCAGGCTGCTGATATTTTAATTTATCGAGCGCAATTTATTCCTGTTGGCGAAGACCAAGTTCCCCATGTAGAGATGGCGCGAGAAGTGGCTCGACGTTTTAATTATTTATATGGTCGGGAAGCAGATTTTGAAGCCAAGGCCCTTGAAGCGGTGAAAAAATTAGGTAGTAAACGTGCCAAAATGTATGCGGAACTTCGCGTTGCATACCAGGAACGGGGAAATGCGCAGGCTCTGGAGCAAGCCCAGGCACTGCTGCAAGATTCTCAAAGCCTCTCGATGGTCGATCGGGAGCGTTTATTTGGCTATTTGGAAGGCGCGCGAAAAATTATTCTGCCCGAGCCTCAAGCCCTCTTAACCAAAGCTGCGCGGATGCCTGGACTCGACGGACAAAAAATGTCGAAATCCTACAACAATACGATTGGCATTCGTGAGCAGCCGGCAGAAATTATTCGCTTAGTACGAACGATGCCTACCGATCCTGCGCGGGTGCGACGAACTGACCCCGGTAATCCTGAACATTGCCCTTTATGGCAATTACATTTGGTTTATTCGGATTCAGTGACGCAAGATTGGGCTAAAAAAGGCTGCATTTCAGCTGGCATCGGTTGTTTGGAATGCAAGCAGCCAGTAATTGATGCCATTTTGCGTGAACAGCAGCCGATGTTTGAGCGTGCGCAAATGTATTTAGATGACCCTAGTTTACTGCGCTCGATTATTGCTGATGGCTGTGATAAGGCGCGTAAAGTTGCCCAAGAAACCATGCGCGAAGTGCGTGAGGCGATGGGGCTAGCGTATGACTAGTGGTGTTTGAACCTGCTAACTGGGTGCAGCGATTTGCTAGGCTGATCAAGCCGGGCGGCAGAGTGCTCGACTTAGCTTGCGGTAATGGTCGACACAGTATTTTTTTGGCTAATTTAGGCTTCGAGGTTCTCGGGGTTGATAGCAATGCAGAGGCTTTGGTCTTAGCACGGGGAAATGCTGGTAATGCGCTGCGTGGTTCTGCCCAATTTGTTGAAATGGACTTAGAAGGCGCCATTTGGCCCCTGTCGATCGCTGATTTTGGCTATTGGGATGGCATCGTTGTAACTAACTATCTCTACCGACCCTACTTAGATGTATTGCCCAGTTTGCTTAGTAAGCAAGGTTTTTTAATTTATGAAACTTTTGCACATGGTAATGCCGCGTTTGGTAAGCCAGCAAGTCCCGCATTTTTGTTAGACCCGGCAGAATTGTTACTTTTAGCCGAGCGAACAGGCTTGCGGGTAGTGGCGTACGAAGATCTTTATACGGATCAGCCCAAGCCGGCAATGGTGCAGCGCCTATGCGCCCAAAAACCTGTCTAAAGGGCCTATCCGTTACAATTTGATGGATGAGTACGCCTAATTCCTCCCGCGCTACATTGCTAGATAAGCCAATTAAAGGCAGTATGGTGGCGATTGTTACGCCCATGTTGGAAGATGGCGCTTTAGATTTTCCTGCCCTACGAAATTTATTAGATTGGCATGTAGCCGAAGGAACCTCGGCGATCGTCATTGTTGGTACTAGCGGCGAATCTCCGACTGTTTCGGTTGATGAGCATTGTGAATTAATTCGCGTAGCAGTTGAGCAAATTGCCGGGCGTATTCCAGTGATTGCTGGTACGGGTGGTAATTCAACGCTTGAAGCAATAGAGCTGACTGAGTTTGCGAAAAAAGTAGGCGCTGATGTTAGCTTACAAGTGGTGCCGTATTACAACAAGCCTACTCAAGAAGGGATGTTTGCGCATTTCAAAACCATTGCTGAGCGGGTTGATTTACCGATGATTCTCTACAACGTGCCTGGGAGAACGGTGGCTGACTTGGCCAATGAAACAACTTTACGCTTGGCAACTGTACCAGGCATTGTGGGCATTAAAGATGCCACCGGCAATTTAGAGCGGGGCTGTATGTTGTTGGCTGATTTAAAGCAAGCTGGCTTAGCCAATTTTGCGGTCTATTCAGGCGATGATCTGACTGCTTTTATATTGATGCTGATGGGTGGCCAAGGCAATATTTCAGTTACTGCAAATGTAGCCCCGCGTTTAATGCATGAATTATGTTCGGCTGCCATGAATGGCGAGTTAGCTCGCACGCGTGATTTACAGTTTCGCTTATTTGCTTTACATAAAGCCATGTTTATTGAGGCAAATCCTATTCCTGTGAAATGGGCTTTACACGCTATGGGTAAAATTACCCCAGGAATCCGCTTGCCTTTAACCCCATTGAGCCCCGCTTTGCGAGAGCCCTTGGTATCTACCCTAAACCAGCTTGGCCTTTTATGAATTTTGATGTTCCGGCTTGTAAGCCGCTATTCAAGCCCATGCAGCGCATTTTTTTCGCTCTATTGACGCTGGGTTGCCTTGGTTTAACTATCGGCTTAACGGCCTGCACTACCTCTACAGTCAGCTCTGATAAGGTTGACTACAAGTCGGGTGGCGCTCAGCGCGGCCCTAATTTGACCTATCCGCCAGATTTAGTTACTTCACAAGCCGATCGGCGCTATCTAGTCCAAGATGGTAGCGCAACGATGTCTGATTACAATTCGATTTTAAAGAAGGGTGGCGAAGCACGTAAAACGCCATTAACAGGCATTCCTGGAATGCGCATGGTGCGTGATGGCGATAAGCGCTGGCTGGTGATCGATAAACCCGCTGCCGAGCTTTATCCGCAAGTCAAAGACTTTTGGCAAGAAAATGGTTTTTTATTGCTAGTCGACTCGCCGACGACCGGTATTATGGAAACGGATTGGGTTGAAAATCGCGCCAAAATTCCACAAGATTATTTGCGAAGCCTCTTGGGTGGAGTGCTCTCGAGTGTTTTTGATACTGGTGAGCGCGATAAATATAAAACGCGTTTAGAGGCTTTAAAGCCAGATCAGACAGAAATTTTTATCACCCATAAAGGTGCTTCCGAGGAGCCTGTGCGCGATAACAGTGGTGGTGTTATTTCTACAAAGTGGGTACCACGACCCAATGACCCTGATTTAGACGCCGCCTTCTTGGTTCGACTCATGGAGCGGCTTGGCCATACTCAAGAACAAGCTAAAGCGCAATTGGCGGCAGCAAGCTCTCCCACTGCCAAAGCTGCTAAAGCGAAATTAGTGCAAGACAGCAGTGGGGCTGCGGTAATTGAATTACCTTCCAGCTTTGATCGGGCTTGGCGCGATGTAGGCCTAGCGCTTGATCGATCAAACTTTACGGTAATCGATCGTGATCGCTCAAAAGGGGTTTATTTTGTGCGTTACGTGAATACCAAGGACACAGGCGAATCCACTTCCAAAGGTTTCTTTTCGGGCCTGTTTAGCAGCAAAGATGAGGCTGCCCTCCAAGCCAAACAATATCGCATTTATGTGAAGGCAAACGGCGCTGATGCAAGCCAAGTCTTCGCTCAAGATGCTGAAGGCAATGCGGAAAATTCTCCAGCTGGAATTCGCTTGCTTACTTTTTTAAGTGAGCAGCTAGCGCGTTAACTTACCACTGTTTTATTCCCATCGGGATATTGGGACGAGGTCGTAAAAAAAGCCGCTTACGCGGCTTTTTCGTTCTTCAAAGAGAAGATTACTTCTTTGCTTCTGGAGCAGCAGGAGCTGGAGCAGCAGGAGCCGCAGCAGCAGGTGCAGCATCAGCAGGAGCTGCAGCAGGAGCTGGAGCAGGAGCTGGTTTTGGTTCTTCTTTTTTGCCACAGGCAGCCAAAGCAACGGCTAACATAGCAGCAAGTA
>CANKKB010000081.1 GCA_947482555.1 Burkholderiaceae bacterium
AGCAATATTGTGGCGCGCGAAAACGTTAAAGCATTGCGTAAGAATGTATTAGCTAAATGCTATGGCGGCGATATTTCGCGTAAACGTAAACTTTTAGAAAAACAAAAAGAAGGCAAAAAGCGGATGAAACAAGTTGGTAATGTAGAAATTCCGCAAGAAGCCTTTTTAGCTATTTTGCAGGTGGAATAAATGAATTTTGCTTTAATCCTTTTTATTTTAGTGATCGTCACTGGGGTCGCATGGATTGCGAACCGCTTTTATTTTGCGCCCCGACGTATTGCTGCAGGTGATCATCGCGTCCCACTTTGGGTCGAGTATTCAGCGAGTTTTTTTCCGGTGATTTGTGCAGTGTTTTTTTTGCGTTCTTTTTTATTCGAGCCGTTCAAAATTCCTTCAGGATCAATGATTCCGACCTTGCAAATTGGGGACTTTATTTTGGTGAATAAGTTCACCTATGGCATTCGTTTGCCCGTTATCAATCGTAAAGTGGTCGAGCTTGGTACTCCAAAACGCGGCGATGTCGTGGTATTTCGTTATCCCCGCGATGAGTCAGTGGATTACATCAAACGGGTAGTGGCAATTCCAGGCGACGTGGTTGAGTATCAGAATAAGCGCTTGATTATTAATGGCGAGCCCCTTCTATATAGCGGCGGTGCACCGTATTTAGATCCAGAAAATATGCGCTATGAAAAAGAATTTACGGAAACCTATCCAGCAAATTTAGGCGGTTTAGCACATAAAATTTTAAATGATCCCGAGCGGACTACCGGTGTTTTTCAGCCTGAAAAATTTCCAGGGATTGAGAATTGCCAATATCAAAGCTCTGGTATGACTTGCAAAGTACCAGCTGGACATTATTTCGCCATGGGCGACAACCGTGATAACAGTGCCGATTCACGTTTCTGGGGCTTTGTTCCGGATCAAAATATTGTTGGACGAGCCTTTTTTGTTTGGCTTAACTTAGGCGCATTAAGCCGCATCGGAAGCTTTGAGTAAGCTATGAACGCTCGCGCTGTGATCGACAACGGACCGCTGCAACAGCGTTTAGGGTATAGCTTTAAAAAACCTGAGTTGTTAAATCAAGCGCTTACCCATCGTAGCCATAGTAAGAAAAATAACGAACGTTTAGAGTTCTTGGGTGATTCAGTCCTCAATTGCGTCGTTGCTGAATTGTTATATGAACGTTATTCTGATTTAGATGAAGGCGACTTATCGCGGGTACGTGCCAATTTGGTAAAGCAGCAGGCGCTGTATGAGATTGCACAATCCTTATCGCTCTCCGATTATTTGCGCCTAGGGGAGGGTGAGTTAAAAAGTGGCGGTTTTCATCGACCCTCGATTTTGGCTGATACTTTAGAAGCGGTCACCGGAGCTATATTTATTGATGGTGGATTTGATGCTGCACGGGCAAGCTTAAGTAAGTTGTATTCCACGATCTTGGCACATGTTGATCCAAAAACTCTGGGTAAAGACGATAAAACCCTTTTACAAGAGTATTTACAAGGGTTTCAAATGCCCTTACCAGCCTATAACGTCACCGGTACGACCGGTGCTGCGCATAGTCAGCAATTTGAAGTGGAGTGCGTGATTGCGAGTTTAAAAATTCTAGTTAAGGGCGGTGGGGCATCGCGTCGAGCCGCCGAACAAGCTGCTGCTAAATTAGCCTTAGGTGCCTTGCAAAAAGCCTTGCCCCAAGAAACTCGCAAACCGAAGAAAACCCGTTCAGCAAAGAAAAAAGCAGCTAAATCAGCTTCCACTGATGAGCAGTTGAAGCTGAAGCTAAAAGGCTAATATGACGATTGAAGGCGGAACAGATTTATCCATAGAGGCGAATACGGATGGCATATTTCGCTGTGGCACGATTGCCATTGTTGGTAGACCCAATATGGGCAAGTCGACGCTGTTAAATGCATTAGTGGGTCAGAAAATAAGTATTACCTCACGTAAAGCGCAGACCACTCGCCACCGTATTCTCGGCATTCAAAATCGGCCACAAGTACAGTTTATTTTTATCGATACACCGGGCTTTCAAACCCGCTTAATGAATACCTTGAATAAAGCCCTTAATCGCACGGTTACCAGCGCTTTACAGGGAGTTAATGTTGCTTGTTTTGTAGTTGAGGCGGGATACTTTGGGGCAGATGACGTCAAGGTTTTACAGCTTTTACCCCCTGATTTGCCGATTATTTTGGTACTGAATAAATTGGATTTATTTTCGCGGCGCTTTCAAACGCCGGGTGAACGCGATTTAGTCTTACTCGATTTTATGAAGCAAATGGGTCTGCCATGGAATGAGCTGGGTGGACGACCTGATCAAACGCAACAGTTTGCTGAGATTGTGCCCATGAGCGGCAAAAATCCTGATGATGTTAAACGCCTGCTAGATCTTTTGGAAAATTATTTGCCCATTGGTGAGGCTCAATATGATCCAGAAACCTTAACTGATCGTAGCGAACGATTTTTGGCGGCTGAGATTTTGCGTGAGAAGGTCTTTCGTTACACTGGCGAAGAGTTGCCCTATGCTAGTTCAGTGATCATTGACCAATTTAAAATGGACGGTCGGATGCGTCGTATTGCGGCGACTATTTTAGTTAATCGCGATAGCCATAAGCCAATGATTATTGGTGAGAAGGGCGAGCGCTTAAAGAAAATTTCGACCGAAGCCAGAATTGACATGGAAAAACTCTTTGACGGCAAAGTGTTTTTAGAGACTTGGGTTAAGGTGAAGCGCGGTTGGGCCGATGATCATGCTGAATTGCGAGCACAGGGCTTGGAATAAATGGCGTCTATTCGGATCATCGATGAGCCCGCTTTTGTATTGCATAGTATTCCCTACAAAGAAACGAGCTTGATCCTTGATGTATTCACTCGCCAGCATGGGCGGATGGCTTTAATTGCTAAGGGGGCTAAACGTCCCCATTCCATATTACGCCCGGTATTGCAGCGCTTTCAACCTTTATTGGTATCTTGGAGTGGGCGCTCTGAATTACGCACCTTGATTAAATCGGAATGGGTTGGGGGTACGCCCTCATTAGTGGGTGATGCCTTACTGTGCGGCTTTTATCTCAATGAGCTTTTAGTGAAGTTTTTAGCCCGCGAAGATGCCTATGAAAAGCTTTACGATCGCTATGCCGAAACTATTCATGCCTTAGCAGAATTAGAGGCAACAAATTTAGGTATCGAACAAATTCTCCGGCCTTTTGAATTAAGCCTCCTGCAAGAAACTGGCTATGCTGCTGCTTTAGACCGCTGTGTTGAAACGAATGCCAGTCCCGAAACAAATAAACAATATGTTTATCAGCCCGAGCGCGGTATTCGTCCTTGGCAAGCTGATGACCCAGGGCATTGGCCAGTATTGAGTGGCAATACCTTGGTGCAGATTGCAGCAGGAGATTACGCTGGAGTAGATACGCTCATGGAAAGTAAGCAACTCATGCGGTTTTTACTCAGTTTGCATTTACAAGATCAAGTCTTGACCACTCGGCAAATCTTGATTGATCTTAAAAAAATCTAGACCATTTTATAAATCAGTTAATCTTGTCGTATGAGTCCTCCTTCGCGCACTAATCGTTCGACACTCGAGCTGGGTGTCAATATTGATCACGTGGCTACCTTACGAAATGCTCGTGGTACCCCATATCCTGATCCCATTCGCGCTGCGCTCGAAGCCGAGAAAGCAGGGGCTGATTTAATTACCTTGCATTTGCGTGAAGATCGACGGCATATTAAAGATGCTGATTTACTAGCCCTACGGCCCTTAATTACCACTCGCATGAATTTAGAGTGTGCGGTCACGCCTGAAATGCTCGCGATAGCTTGTCAAGTAAAGCCACATGATGTTTGTTTGGTTCCCGAACGGCGCAGCGAATTGACGACTGAGGGTGGGCTGGATGTCATTGGACAGAGAGCGGAAGTACAAGCAGCAGTACAGCAATTACAAGCAGCTGGCATTCGGGTATCTTTATTTATTGACCCTACTGCCTCACAAATAGAAGCAGCCCAAGAAGTTGGCGCTACGGTCGTTGAATTACATACGGGCCGCTATGCCGATACTGAAGGTGCTACTCAAATAGCCGAGTTACAGCGATTGGTTACGGGGGCTCGATTAGCTAAAAGTTTAGGCTTGCGGGTTAATGCAGGCCATGGCTTACATGAAGGTAATGTAGCGCCAATTGCTGAAATTAGTGAATTTTCTGAGCTCAACATTGGTCACGCCATTGTGGCAGAGGCTATCTTTAAGGGCTGGCAACCAGCCATTACGGCGATGAAAAAAATTATGCTCAAGGCGCGCAGCGGAGCAGATAAAACATGATTATTGGAATCGGCACTGATATTTTGCAGTTACCCCGTTTGGTTGCGGCATATGAGCGTACGCAGGGCCGTTTAGCGAAGCGTATTTTGGGTGAACAAGAGTTGATCGTATTTGGTCAGCGCTTAGCACGTAATCAGCGCCGTGGCATGGCCTATCTGGCGACCCGTTTTGCCGCCAAAGAGGCATTTTCAAAAGCCATTGGCCTGGGTATGCATGCACCGATGACCTGGCGTTCAGTGGAAACATTGAATGAAGCGAGCGGCAAACCGATACTTCATTACACGGGTTTGCTAGCGCATTGGATGGCAGAGCGTGAATGGCAAGCGCAAGTTACCGTTAGCGATGAACAAGATATGGTAGTTGCCTTTGTGATTGTGAGTACTCAAGCATGAAAAAATCAACCCCAGCAATTTCCCCAGGACCTATTACTTTAGATGTTCTTGGCCTGAGTTTGACGACTGCAGATCGCGCGCGGATTTTGCATCCCTTAACAGGAGGGGTGATTTTATTTGGCAGAAACTTTAGCGATCGTGAGCAGCTACTTAAGTTGACTGCGAGTATTAAGGCTTTACGCCCCGATGTATTAATCTCGATTGATCATGAGGGAGGGCGAGTTCAGCGCTGCAAAAAAGATGGCTTTACACCTTTACCAGCAATGGGTCGATTAGGCGAGCTATGGCTGACTAATCGTAAAAAAGCGAGTGCGACCAGCTATCCAGCCAGCGAAGCTATTGTAGCTATGCAAGCTGCTACCGCTTGCGGTTATGTTTTGGCTGCTGAGTTACGTGCTTGTGGAGTTGATTTTAGTTTTACACCGGTGTTAGATCTCGATTTTCAGCGCAGTGGCGTCATTGGCGATCGGTCTTTTTCGCGTGACCCACAAATTGTCTTTGCCTTAGCTAAAAGCTTGAATGCAGGACTGCAAATGGCGGGTATGGCTAATTGCGGGAAGCATTTTCCGGGGCATGGTTGGGCAAAAGCTGATTCCCATGTGGCCATACCAGTAGATGAGAGGCCCTTAAAAAAAATCTTAAATGATGATGTCAAACCTTATGAATGGTTACATTTGAGTTTAGCGGCTGTCATGCCTGCACACGTAATTTATCCTCAGGTAGATCAACACCCAGCAGGATTTTCAGCAATTTGGTTGCAAACTATTTTGCGCCAGCAGCTCGCATTTCAGGGCGTTATTTTTAGCGATGATTTAGCCATGGAAGGCGCTAGTGTGGCTGGTGATGTAGTCAAAGCTGCGCAATTAGCCTTGCGAGCAGGCTGCGACGCAGTGCTCATTTGCAATCGTCCCGACTTAGCCGATCGCTTGCTGGCAGAGTTACAAGTGACAAGTGCAAAATTGCTATCTTCCAGACAGCGTTTGCTGCAGTTGATGCCAAAATTTTCCGGCTTAAATTGGGATGAATTGCAGCAGCAGGCGGAATATGTACAGGCGAAAAAGTTACTGAGCCAGCTGCAGCTCATTTAAGCGCATTCAGTTTTTAAAACAATCCTGATTGATCTGGCATTTAATTAGCGCGACTACGATATTCGCCTGTACGGGTATCAATTTCTATTTTATCGCCCGTATTACAGAACAGTGGCACTTGTAATTCATGGCCGGTAGCTAATTTGGCGTTTTTAAGAACTTTGCCCGAACTAGTGTCACCTTTAACTGCTGGTTCGGTATAGATGATTTCGCGAACCAATGAGTTTGGCATTGCTACCGAAAGTGCTTTACCTTCGTAGAAAACAACTTCACAGGGCATGCCTTCTTCAAGGTAATGCAAGGCATCACCCATAAATTCTGACTCAACTTCATATTGGTTGTATTCGGCATCCATAAATACATACATGGGATCGGCGAAATAGGAATAGGTGCAATCTTTCTTATCTAAGATCACCACATCGAATTTGTCATCAGCTTTATAAACGCCTTCATTCGGCGTGCCTGTTAACAAATTTTTTAATTTCATTTTCACCACAGAAGAGTTGCGTCCTGAGCGACTGTATTCGGCTTTCACCACTACCATGGCATCGGTGCCGACCATAACTACGTTACCAACGCGGAGTTCTTGAGCTGTTTTCATCTTGGGTGTTCCTAATGATCCTAATTACAAATTGAGATTGGTTGAAGCAAAAGCCCACCATTTTACCCATTTGGCGCCGTTTACTCTACAAAGTGCAATAAACGGGCCGCCAAACCGCCATCAGCTTGCTCTTTAAGTAGCTTTACACGCCATAATTTGGCGTGTGCTTCCCAAGTGGGTAATTGCAGCCACCACACTCTAGGAGATACCCATTTAGAGGCTTGCCAGCAAGCTGAAATCAGTGCGGGTGAGGCATTTTCTAAATAGAGATCGAGAAATGCTTTTAGTTTGACCTCATGCGCTAAGTCGTCTTGCGGATAGATGTTCCAGACAAACGGTTTAGCGGCGAGTTGCGCACGTACAAATGAATCTTCGCCCCGAACGATATTGAAATCACATTGACTTAATAGCCAGTCATAGTCATCTTGCGGAATAAAAGGTAAGTAATGTAGACGAATCGACTCAGGTAATACTAGCGAATGATTTAAGTAGGAGGCATGGTCAAAGGCGAGTAAAACATCGTATTCACTATCCAGCGTAGCAAGTTCCATTAGCCATTCCTGCAAGGGCGCTGATGGGTAGCAAAAAATACTGATGCGTTTCGCTGCGGGACGTAATTGCTGCCAAAGGGCTAAAAGACTGGAAGGGGGCTCGGCTGAAGCAGGGAGTGGAAAAACAGGATCAAGGAGTAGCCCACCGGTATTTGCTTGAAAGCCTGGAAAGAAGAAATATTTTGCTAAACCATTTCCTTGAGGAGAGGCTTTCGCATGGTAGTCAACTACCCAGGCTTCTGCGCTGAGGTATTCCAAATTAATTAAGATTGCTTGGGGATTGGTAATAATCAGGTTCGTCAGATAGGATTGGGGCAGGTCGCAGCCAAAGGCTTCAATTACCACATCTGGGCTCATTTGAGCGGAGGTGTTATTAAGGATTTGCTGCTGGCTTGCCTCCCACGAATGGATTGAGATCCCCATCATCGGCAGTTGACCTGAAACGAGTAAATTAAGGGTTGGTAGATCATCACAAAAAAGACGAACCGCTTGTTTGTGGCGAATTGCTAAACTGCGGGCAAGACGCCAGCAAACCCCAGCATCTCCAAAGTTATCAATAATTTGACAGAAAATATCCCAACGCATGAGTGATTCGCTTTTCGAAATCCTACAAAAAGATGTTAAACAGCTCCCTGGTTTACCGGGGGTCTATCGCTTTTTTGACGCGGCAGGACATATTTTGTATGTCGGGAAAGCCCGCGATCTGA
>CANKKB010000082.1 GCA_947482555.1 Burkholderiaceae bacterium
TACCCACAAACCTTCGGGAATCGACTTGCGATTAGCCGGATCGGTTTGCTGAATTTGCGGGGGTAATAGTTTATCGATCCAACTCATTAATCATGAACTCTAAGTGTTTTATTTCGCATCGAGGGCCACGCGAATTTCACGCATAAAATTTTCTAACGATTGTACTGCTGCAGATCTATCGCCACCCTTATATGACTCTTCCAGTAATTGAATAATGCGACTACCAATTACTACTGCATCGGCTAAATGCGCCACTGCCCGAGCACTGGCAGCATCACGAATACCAAAACCAACCGCAATTGGAATTGCTGTAGTCGCCCGAATCGCGGGAATAATACTTGCCACATCTTGCGTGCTTAAGTGCGCAGCACCGGTTACGCCGCGTAAGGAAACATAGTAAAGATAGCCAGAAGCCGCTTTAGCAGCTGCATCGATGCGCTCCTGTACAGAAGTTGGTGCCAATAAGAAAATAGGATCAATTCCCGCTACCCGCATGAGTGCTGCAAAATCAATGCACTCCTCAGGCGGATAATCAACAATCAGCACGCCATCTACCCCAGCATCCTTCGCTTGCTGCGCGAAATGTTCCGCACCCATTTGTTCAACGGGGTTGGCATAACCCATTAAGACAACTGGTGTAGTGCTATCCGTTTGCCGAAATTGCTGCACCATGCCCAAACATTGTCGCAAGGTGACCCCTTTTGCCAACGCGCGCTCGGAAGAACGCTGAATGACGGGACCATCGGCCATTGGATCAGAAAAAGGAATACCCAGTTCTAATATATTGGCTCCGCCCCGCACCAAGGCATGCATAAACTCAACTGTCGAGGCAGGGTCAGGATCACCAGCGGTAATAAAAGGAATAAGTCCTTTCTTGCCGGTCTTTTTTAAGTCCGCAAATACGGCTTGAATTTTTGACATGAATTAGCCTTCAGAGCCTGTTGCTAAAGCTACGGTATGCATATCTTTATCACCGCGACCGGAGAGATTAATCAAAATCGTTTTATCTTTAGCTAAAGTTGGTGCCATTTTGCATGCATAAGCAATCGCATGTGCCGACTCAAGCGCCGGAATGATGCCCTCAATTTGGCAGCAGTCATGAAAGGCTTTGAGTGCTTCAGCATCGGTAATGGCCACATAATCAGCGCGACCCGAATCTTTTAGCCAGGCATGTTCAGGCCCTACGCCTGGATAATCCATGCCGGCAGAAACCGAATGGGTTTCGGCAATTTGACCATTTTCATCTTGCAGCAAATACGTTCTATTACCATGCAAAACACCTGGTTTACCAGCGCATAGTGCCGCTGAATGCGCGCCACTTGAAATACCACGGCCAGCGGCTTCAACGCCAATGAGTTGTACTTCTGGGTATTCAATATAGGGATAAAAAATACCCATTGCATTTGAGCCACCGCCAACGCAAGCTAATACATAATCAGGTTGACGACCAATCATTTCAGGCATTTGTACTTTACATTCTTCGCCAATCACACTTTGAAAATCACGCACCATCATCGGGTAGGGGTGAGGTCCTGCCACGGTACCAATAATATAAAAAGTATCTTCAACATTCGTCACCCAATCCCGCATGGCTTCGTTTAAAGCATCTTTAAGCGTTTTCGTACCCGATTCAACGGGCACTACTTTAGCGCCGAGTAACTTCATGCGATAAACATTTTGCGCTTGCCGCTCAACATCAACAGAGCCTTGATAAACAGTGCAATCAAGTCCGTAACGCGCGCAAATAGTAGCTGTTGCTACGCCATGTTGACCAGCGCCAGTTTCGGCAATGATGCGTGGCTTACCCATGCGCTTAGCTAGCATTGCTTGACCAATGACGTTATTAATTTTATGTGCACCAGTGTGATTTAAATCTTCACGCTTCAAGTAAATTTGCGCGCCGCCGAGCATTTCACTCCAACGTTTTGCGTGATATACCGGTGAGGGTCGGCCAACAAAATGTTTGAGCTCACTATGAAACTCAGCTAAAAATTCAGGATCGTGTTGATAGCGGGCATAAGCCTGCTTCAGTTCTTCCAAGGCAAACATCAGAGTTTCAGAAACAAAAACTCCGCCATATGGGCCAAAGTGGCCACGGGAATCGGGTTTATCGTACATATATACCTCTTCTAATTAATCAGCAACCGCTGTTAACGGTTAATTTGGTGTATCGGTAGCGCGTACCGCTTTAATAAATGCACGGATTAGCGCTGGATCTTTTACGCCTTTGGTAATTTCAACGCCGCTCGAAATATCCACTGCGCAAGGTCGCAAGCGAGCAATTGCCTCGCCGACGTTGCGTACGTTCAACCCACCACTCAAAACGACCCGATGCGCGTTTGCGCTTAGCCATGCCTGTGGAATCCCTTGCCAATTAAAAGGTAGCCCGCCGCCTCCGTAACCCTCAACCAAAGCATCGAGGAGAAAACCGCTAGCTAAGTCATATTGTAGGGAAAAATTAGCAAAGGCGAAATTATCCCCAATTCTGGCTGCTTTAAGCCAAGGTTGCCCTGCCGCTAGCCTAATGCAATCAGCTGGCGACTCATCCCCATGAAATTGCCACAGGGTAATGGGTAGATTGGCTCGAATCTCCTCAACTTCGGCCTCGCTGGGGTTCACTAGCAAGGCGACCGCATCGACACCAGCGGGTATGCCCTTCATGAGTTCCGCTGCTAATGCGGTAGAAACGGCCCGGGGGCTAGGCGGATAAAAAACCAAGCCGATCGCATCTGCGCCAGCCTCAACAGCCGTATTCACTGCTGCCGCATCCCTTAAGCCGCAAATTTTAATCTTGGTTTTCCCAGGAGTGTATTGAAGTAAGCCCATATGTTAAGGATAAGCCTCTTGTGCTTTAGTAGCGGGAAACGCTAAAGCCTCCAGCATTCCATAAGGTAACCAAGAATGGCTAAGCCAAGGCTGAGGAATAGCAAATTCCTGGGGATATTTGACTTCCATTAAATATAATCCATCCGCAGAAAATGTAGGTGCGGCAATCTGCCGATTTTGAGAAGCGAGAACGGTCGCCAACCAAGCACTTGATTGCTTACCCAAACCCACTGCAAGCAAACTGCCCACGAGGTTGCGAACCATATGATGCAAAAAGGCATTCGCGCGGATTTTAAAAAATAACCACGGCTCTTGATCAAGCAAGGTAATTTCATACAGGTGCTTAATGGGCGTTTTACTTTGGCACTCAGCTGCTCGAAAAGCCGAAAAATCATGCTCGCCAATTAAGCTGAGGGCGGCGGCTTGCATCGCAGCGACATCAAACCATTCCTGCGCTGGCAGCATTAAATAACCCGCCCGCTGCGCCACGGTGGGGGCCCGGCACGGGCCAGCATGTAAGGCATAAAGGTAGGTACGCTCATAGGCAGAAAAACGGGCATCAAACGTATTGGATACCTGCTGAGCCCAATTCACGACAATAGCTTGCGGTAAGTAGCGATTTAACCCCCGCACCCATGACCATGCATCGCGCTCAACTGTGACATCAAAATGAACTACCTGTCCTAAGGCGTGTACACCGGCATCCGTGCGTCCTGCAGCAGTAACCCGCAAGGGTATAGCGGCATTATCCGCAGCGATAAAACGCGTCAGTGCTTGCTCTAAATGATCTTGGACTGTATTGCCGCTAAGCTGAGATTGCCAGCCGGAAAATGAACTACCATCGTATTGCAAGCCAAGGGCAATACGTTTACTTAGCACCTTAAACGCTGCGCTCATTTAATGACTGCAATAGGTTTTGGACTGCATTAATAAGGGCAAGATTGGCCGGTAAGTCGGTGGCTAATTCAGCGCACATAATCTCCTCTAGACAAGTACGGGCAGCCGTAAAATCTTCGATGGTGATGTAAGCGCGCGCTAAATTTAATTTAACTTGTAAGGCCTCAGGCGCAAGCGGTGCCGAGACAATTGTCAACTGTGGATCAAGCCGCTCAAACTGAGGCGGGGATCCCAAATCAAGATTAAGGCCAGCTAACAGTGCTTTAGCGCGGGGCGGGATTTCTGCTGATGTGTTGCCTGCCTTCGTGCGTCTTACTGCTGACTTAGCCAAGTCGCCCGTGTCGTCAATTTGTACCGCTTGAGCTCTCTCTGCTTGGCGGGTATAACGCGCTAAAAACCAAAATAAAATTCCGGTTACCAACAATATTCCACCCACCAACATCACCGGACCCCAAGCAAAAGATGGGGGTAATTTAACGCCCTGCTGCACGGCCTTCTGCTGGTTTAATAAAACCTGTAAATCAGCGATATTTTTTTCCAACTCTGCTGCTCGAGCCCGCGCTTGCGATAGAGCCTGCTCTTGCACCACCAGCTCTTCTTGGAAGCGCCGTTGATCAGCATCAGCACCAATACCAGGACCAATTTTTAAGCGGTCAAGGGCTAATTTATTTTGATTATTTTCTTTATCTTTCAAGGATTTAGAAGTAGTACTTACTTTAGAATCTGGATCTTTAGTTGAACTACTTTCGCCTGATTTCTTTAGCTCTGACCAATTTTCATTACTTTTAGCGACAAAGGTTTTAGCGGCTGCTGGCGTAATCGATTGCAGCAGCGCTTGACTTGGCTTATATAGTTCAGCGCCTGCATTTAGCCGATGAATGCTACCCCCAGCAAAGGCATCGGGATTGGCTTTATAGAGGGCCAATAAAGTTTCATCTAAGCTCGCTCCGCCAAGTTGGGGTGCCATTTGCAGAGCGATTTCACTTAAAGTTTGGCCTGGCTGCACCACCACTTTTTGCGCATCGGCCACTAATAAGGAATAGACTTTCGTGAGACTGCCAGAAGGCCAAGTCAATTGCACCAGAAGATCTAAAAAAGGGTCTTGTTGATCGGTTAAAGCACTACCTGACTGAATCAATAATTGGTATTGATTTTGTCCTCCTGCCGATTTGCCCTGCCGCAAATTAACTTGGGGTTTTAATTCTAAAATCCGTTTTGAAATACTAAAACGGTCGAACGTCGCCGCACTTGGTACCTCAACTGTTATTTGCTCAACTAGCGGCAATTCATCTGGCGAGAGCAGTAAAGGAATTTCCGCGCGAAAAGGTTCTCCGGGCCTCGAAGTGACTTGAGGTGAGCCTAAGGAAACTGCTGTTGCAGGCTGCAACGACCCAATAGTGATAAGGCAAAAAAGTACAGCAAAAAAACTGAACCGCTGCTCTCTCAAGCCCAGATTAAGTATCAGCATGGAGCAAAATGCGCAGCATGCGCCGTAAGGGTTCTGCTGCTCCCCAAGTGAGTTGGTCGCCGACGGTGAAAGCCCCAAGATACTCTGGCCCCATCGCCAGCTTATGTAAACGTCCCACTGCAACAGTAAGAGTGCCGCTAATTGCTGCTGGCGATAACTCGCGTTCAGTCGCCACCCGCTCATTAGGCACCACTTTTACCCAGGCGTTATCGGCCGCTAAGAGTGCTTCAATTTCTGCTATAGGTATGTCCCGTTTCAGCTTCACCGTTAAGCCTTGCGAGTGACAGCGCATCGCCCCAACCCGCACGCAAATACCGTCAACCGCAATACTGCCAGGCGCCCGAAATGGCGGCTTACCCAATATCTTATTAAGCTCTGCTCCACCCTTCCACTCTTCTCGGGTTTGTCCAAACTCGACTGGCTCGTCAATCCAAGGAATCACACTACCCGCTAAAGCAGTGTCACGAAAATGGGTTTTTGGAAAATCTGTAGATCGCATCTGCGCACTAACTTTACGATCGATCGCTAAAATTTCTACCGCTGGATCAACTAAATCACTTTGTACGGCAGCGTGTAAAGCACCCATTTGTAGCAATAACTCACGCATATTTTGTGCGCCTGCGCCTGAGGCGGCCTGATAAGTCATGGCACTCACCCACTCGACTAAATTGGCTTTTAATAAACCCCCTATAGCCATCATCATTAAGCTCACGGTGCAATTAGCACCAATCCAATTCCGGTTGCCCGCAGCTAAGGCAGCGTCAATTACCGGGCGATTAACGGGATCTAAAACCAGCACTACATCAGCCTGCATACGTAAGGCACTGGCAGCGTCAATCCAATGACCATTCCAGCCGCTCGAGCGCAATTGGGGGAAAACTGCTTTGGTGTAATCGCCGCCCTGACACGTCAGAATAATGTCGCAACGTCTGAGGGCTTCTAAATCATTAGCGTCTTGTAGGGTAGCAACTTTTTTAGTCACTTTTTGCCCGCCGAATAAAGGCACTAGTGCCCCAGCATTGCTAGTGCTAAAAAAAACGGGGTCAATTAAATCGAAATCGTGCTCTGCCAACATGCGCTCCATCAGCACACTACCAACCATACCGCGCCAACCCACGATACCGACTAAAGGTGGCTTACTGAATTGCTGCTCAACCGAAGAATTAACCATAAATCACTTAATAAAAGATTACCTATTATCTCTAGGATAAAGCCTTCACGACTGCTTCACCCATTTCACGTGTACCCAACTGCTGAGTGCCAGGGGTATATATATCTACGGTACGGTAGCCTTGGCTCAACACAGTTTGCACGGCCTGTTCAACCCGATCTGCTTCGGTAGGTAAGCCCAAGGAATATCGCAGCATCATGGCCGCTGAAAGTATGGTCGCCAGCGGATTAGCAATATTCTTACCAGCAATATCGGGTGCCGAACCATGGCTTGGCTCGTACAAACCTTTATTATTTTTATCCAAAGATGCCGATGGCAACATGCCAATCGAACCCGTTAACATCGCTGCCTCATCCGACAAAATATCGCCAAATAAATTGCCCGTTACCACCACATCAAACGCTTTTGGAGCTTTAACCAGTTGCATTGCGGCATTATCAACATACATATGACTTAATTCCACGTCACTATAGTCTTGGCTAAGGCGGGTCATTACATCACGCCAAAGTTGAGATGTTTCTAAAACATTCGCTTTATCCACGCTACAGACTTTTTTATTCCGTTTGCGAGCAGCCTCAAATGCGATACGACCAATACGCTCTACTTCTGGCTCGCTATAGTGCATGGTGTCAAAACCTTCACGCGCACCTAAAAAAAGTGGGTTACTTGATTCACGAATTCCCCGTGGCGCTCCAAAGTAAATATCGCCATTGAGCTCACGCACAATTAAGATATCTAGGCCACCAATAATTTCTGGTTTTAAGCTTGATGCAGCGGTTAGTTCGGCATAACAAATCGCTGGACGAAAATTAGCGAACAAACCAAGGTGTTTACGCAAACCCAGAATGGCTTGTTCAGGGCGAAATTCTCGGGCCAATATATCGTATTTCCAGTCGCCCACTGCGCCAAATAATATTGCTGCGGCAGACTGTGCTAAAGCTAAGGTTGAGGGTGGTAAAGGATGTCCAGCCAAATCATAAGCAGCACCGCCAACCGGGGCGAACTCTAAATCAAATTTAGGTCCTAAAGCCTTTAGCACTGAAACTGCTGCGGCAATAATTTCTGGCCCAATACCATCACCAGGGAGAACCGCAATTTTCATAAAAACCTTTATGCGCCCTTAGGGCAGTTGGACATCAAGCCAAGGCATCCGCAAGAGCCGCTCAGCTTCATA
>CANKKB010000083.1 GCA_947482555.1 Burkholderiaceae bacterium
CACAAGGCTGTCGTCGACACGAACTATAAATTGTGGCATGACACGAATAGCGAGTTTTATCACGATTACATGCATTACTTCAACAAAGCTACAGGCATGATGCAGCCTGGTTATTTTGATCGTAAATATACTGGCTATCCTAATGGACATGCAACGGTAGGATCAATGGAAGTAAAGTATGACGCGTATACCAAGGGCAGCAAAGAACGCGCTGTAGGCTGGCCAGGTTTAGCGCCAGGAGGCTGGATTTTGATTGATATCTTTCCTGGCATGACATTTAATTTACGCACTTCGGTTTTACGCATGGATACCGCTATTCCATTGGGCCCCAATAAATTGATTATTGAATTTAGAGGGCTTGCACCGAAAAGCGATACTCCTGAGCAGCGTGCTGAGCGCATTCATGACCACAATGTCATTTGGGGTCCATTCGGCCGAAATTTGCATGAAGATTTGCTTGGTGTTCATGGTCAAGGTAGAGCAATGCGTGACGGCAGTGATAGCAAGTGGGTGATTCATGGTCGCGAGGAAAATTCGACGATTCATGATGAGGTAGGTATGCGTCATTTTTATGCAGAGTGGAGCAAAAAAATGCAACGACCCGCTTTCAATCCGCTTGGCGATAACAAGTTAAACGCTGTTAAAGAAGTTGCCTAATTTACCAGTTACTTAATTTTTAAAGGCTTAATGATGGATGATCGCGTACAAATTTCGGAGCTTATTTATAAGAGCTTTTTGACTTTAGACGACTTAAATTTTGAGGGTTTCATTGCTTTATGTGATCCGCATTACAACTACAAAATTACGGCTTATAGTCCTGAAATACGTAAAGAGATGATTTGGCTAGAGGAGTCACGTGATTCTTTAAAATTGTTATTTGATAACTTGCCAAAACACAATAGCGATCATTCACGGCTCTCCCGTTTAGGTAACGTGTATCTAGTCAATAAATCTGGTGCTCATGAGTGGGATGTAGTTACCTTTCTAGAGGTTTTTAGAACTACTCTAGATGGTGGCGCAACTGAATTATTTGCAGTTGCCAAGGTATATGACAAGATTACTGAAGCTAATAAAGAATTTAAATTACTGAATCGTGAAATTAAGATGGAGACCCGCATGTTTGGTTTTGGTCACCATATTCCTTTTTAAGGGCTGATAATTACCACGATGAAAGTTGAATTAATTGGCGCGGGCGAAACTGTCCAAGTTTATGAGTCTAAATCGAGCAGTCGGCTTTTATATTCTGGGCTAAAAGAGGGCGCAGACGTTCCCTATGAGTGCGCAACGGGAACCTGCGGCACCTGTAAAGTAAAACGTATTTCTGGCGAAATTAGCTGGCTCTGGCCAGAAGCTCCGGCACGCGCGCTATTGAAATCGGCAGATGATTTTTTGTTATGCCAATGTGCAGCCTCAACTGATTTAAAAATCGAGGTTCGTTCAAAGTTAAAACCCCTTAAGGAAGTCAACCAAAGGCCACAATGGTTAACGGGTGAAATTAAAAATTCCGCTACGGTTGCCCCAGGTGTAATGACTTTTTCGGTGAAGCTTTCCCAGCCAATTTCTTTTTTGCCAGGGCAATTCATGGTCTTAGAATTTGCTGGTGTTCAAGGCGGCAGAGCATGGTCAATGACCAATCAGGCCAAACTAACTGATACGCTCGATTTTGTAATTAAAAAGAAACCCCGAGGAATTTTATCTGACCACTTGTTTGAGAAAGAAAATTTAATTGGGTTTAAGGCCAATTTATTTGGACCCATTGGTAAGGCTGTTTACGATGGTGAATTAGATCGAGATTTAGTCTGTATCGCAGGCGGCACTGGAATGGCTGGAATGATGTCAATTTTAGCGGCCTATATTGCTTCTGGTGCATATCAACGTAATCGTGCTGATGTTTTTTTTGGTGTCCGTACACCTGCTGATTTATTTTTCGAGCAAGAACTGAAGCAATTTATCGAGCAGTCAAAAGGGGCCTTGCGAGTCGTCGTAGCCTTTTCAGATGCTGCTGCGAGCCCTGACTTCATTGCTGCCAACCCACTACTAAAATTTGATCAAGGATTTGTCCACGAAGTGGCAATGCGCGAGATGGAGGGGCAATTTACTCCTAAAACGAGAGCCTATTTAGCTGGGCCTCCACCATTGGTGGATGGTGCTTTAAGAATGCTGTTATTAAAAGCCCGTTTACCCGCGACTGAAATTTTGTACGATAAATTTGGCTAAAATAAGACAAATTTTATTGAAATAATTAACAACATTTATTGGAAATAGTATGGCTTCAACTTTTCTCTGCAAAAAATCAGACATTCCCCAAGATGGGTTCAAGGTTTTTGATGTCGCTGATGGCAAGGTTCTCATTGCCAATTCAGATAATGCCTACTATGGCTACAACGGCTATTGCCCCCACCAAGAAGTTTGTCTTGCGGAAGGCCTTTATGACGGTAAGGTCTTAACCTGTCATGAACACTTATGGCAGTGGGATATCGCCTCGGGCGAACCACAGGGTTTAGCGGAAGCCCCTTTGGTGCTTAGGCCTATTGAGCAAATTAATGATGAAATTCGCCTGATAGATGCTACTTAATCCCTGATTTTATTAATATTTAAAAGAACTCTTTTATAACTAAGGGATAACACTGATTCAGAATTTTATAAATTCCTATATTTTCCAGTAGTAGGCTTATTTATAGGAATTTAAATAACGACGAGTTAATAAACTGGTCATTAATAGTGGAGACAGAAATGAAATTGACATCAATTAAAAAACAAAGCTTGAAAGTTTTGCTGGCTGGTGTTGTTGGCCTTGGAAGTATTTCACCCAGCTTTGCTCAAACAGCTGATTATGGAAAAGTGGGCTCGCCAGTTAATTTAGTGGTCGGATACCAGCCTTATTACACGGAGGCTTGGTCGGGCGTGATTATGCGTGGCAAGAAGTTTTACGAAAAATATTTGCCTAAAGGCTCAACAGTCGAATTTCAAGTTGGTTTGCAAGGCGCTATTATTGTGAATAATATGTTGGCTGGTAAGCAGCAAATTGGTTATGTGGGCGATATGCCTGCAATTGTCTCCACAACCAAGCCAGAAGTTGCCGATATTCGTCTTGTTGGCGTTTTAGGTATGGGCAAGGATATGTGCAATATTGTTTTAGTCAGGCCTGATGCACCAGATTTTAAAACTCCCAAAGATGCGTTTCAATGGTTAAACGGTAAAATAATGGCCTCACCCAAGGGCTCATGTACTGACAGGTTTGTGCAAGACGCGTTCAAAAAAGAAAATGTCAAACCTGAGAATTACCTGAATCAAAATATTGAAGTTATTACCAGCAATTTTAGAGCGAAAAAAATTGATGGCGCTGCAATTTGGGAACCAACAGCTTCTAAATTGGTTGAAGAAGGTTTGGCAAAGCGAGTTGCCTCTGGTTTTACGGTTGGCTTAAGCGATGGCGGTTTCTTAACTATGCGTGACGATTTAATTAAAGCTAGGCCTGACGTTGCCCAAGCTTGGCTGAACGCAGAGTTAGATGCGCAACTCTTTTTGGCTGATGAGAAAAATGCTAAAGAGGTAGTTGATATTGCTATGGCTCAACTTACTGGCTTTACCCGTTCATCGATTTCTAAATCAGTTTACGGTCAAAGCCCGGATCAAATGGGTAGTAAAGTACGTTTTAGTTTGCCTTTTACCTTTACTCCTGATGTTCGCTCACTACTTACTGGGGCAACAACGTTTTTAAAAGATTTGAAGGCAATTAACGTTTCTGAATTACGCAGTGATGCGATCGTCTCCAAATTCGCTGACGAAGCTTTGAAGGCTAGAAATTTAAAAGCGCCAATTGGGGATGTAGCAGTAATCAATCCTGCACCAATTTAATTTTAATCCGACCCCCTTTGTAGTCAAAGGGGGTTTTTTTCGAGTATTAATTTATCAAATGATTTTTAGTTTACCGATTAGTGCCATTTCATGACGAATTCAAACGATTCAAATCCAGCAGTAAACCAACGGCAGCTTAGCTTCGAAATTCGCGAAGGCTCCTTATTGGCGAAAATTTTAAGTCCCCGACTTTTTTTGATGCTTGTGGGCTTCATTATCTTTTTAGGTTTTTGGCATTTATCAGTCGAGGTCTGGCGCTTGCCGCGCTTTGCGCAAATGCCAGCTTTACGTACCGTAGTCACCGAGATATTGAGCCCTAATCCGACTTATGGTATTTCTATTTTTGTCGGTGAATATTACCAACATATTCTTGCTAGTTGCTTGCGCGTTTTCATTGCCTTTGCGTTGGCTACATTATTGGGAGTTCCGCTGGGGCTTTTCTTGGGCTGGTCTACGAAATTCAGGGAATATGTTTTTCCCGTATTTGAAATGCTCCGGCCCATTCCGATTTTGGCTTGGGTGCCTTTGGCCATCATTATGTTTACTAGCCTAGAGGCACCAGTTATCTTCTTAGCCTTCCTTGCCTCATTTTTTGTAACAGCCCTGAATACCATGCTTGGTGTCGAGTCAATCGATGAATCTTATTTTAGAGCGGCGAAGTGTTTGGGCGCTAAAGACTATCAAGTATTTTGGAATGTCGTGATTCCTGGAGCCACCCCCTTTATTTTCACTGGCCTGCAAATTTCAATTGGCGTATGTTGGTTTTCTCTAGTGGCAGCTGAAATGGTATCGGGTCAGTTTGGCCTTGGCTACATTATTAATACGTCGTATACCAATGTTCGTTATCCAACGATCATTATTGGCATGGTGACTTTAGGATTTATCGGCTACCTAACTAGCGCAATGGTGCGTGCGGTGGGTAAGCGATTGATGCAATGGCGTATGCGCGAACTTGCACTATCTGGAAATTAAGCAATGAATGAATCTTTAAAAACGAATCAAAATATGGGCCGCGGTCAAATTTCAATTGATAACGTAGTCAAGATCTATGATCCTGAAGGCGCTGCTGTAATGGCGGTAGATCACTGCTCACTAGAAATTGCTGCTGGTGAAATTTGCATGATTGTTGGTCCTTCAGGCTGCGGTAAAACAACTCTATTAAATGCGATAGCTGGCTTTCATAGTATTAATAGCGGCAGTATCACCATGGATGGGCAGCTACTCTGCGGCCCCGGTAAGCCTCAGGCAACCCCAGGCTCCGATCGAATTGTAGTGTTTCAAAATGGCGCATTATTTCCCTGGAAAAATGTGCTCGATAATTTAATGTTTGGTCCTGTCATGGCCGGCAAAATGGGTCGCAAAGAAATCAAAGAGAAAGCCTTTTCGATGATGGCAGATGCGGGTTTGTCTGGCACAGAAAATAATTTTCCCGGTGAGCTTTCTTCGGGTGTTCGCCGTCGAGTTGAAATTGTGCGCGCTTTAATGAATGATCCTAGCGTCTTGTTGTTAGATGAGCCTTATCGCGCACTCGATTCATTAACAAAATCAGTGATGCATGAAGCACTCTTGGATATTTACTATAAAAATAAAGTGACAATTTTCTTTATTACTCATGACTTACAAGAGGCTTTATTTTTAGGCAATAAAGTGGCGATTATGACAAGCCGCCCATGTAAGCCAAAAAAAGTCCTGACCGTGGACATTCCATATCCAAGAAGTTATAGCGTAGTAACCGATCAACGTTTTAGAGATTTAATGGAAGAGACTAGTGAATTGGTACATGAAGAGGCGAAAAAATCATTTGCTGCCGGCGAAAGGGAGGGCTAGTTGATGATTCGCTCAGTGCAAAAATTCTTTTTTAATCGCTCATCACGGCGCGCTACTGTTGCCATTATTGTCTTTCTGTTATTTTGGGAAATATGTTCGCGTTCACTGGGCTGGTTTGGTTTTCAAGTGCCGTGGATAGGTAAAATTCCAGCTCCCTCAGCCGTGATTACGGCTTGGATTCCTTTGCTTAGCGATAGCGGCTATTGGACGAGTTGGTACTTAAGTTCAAAACGGGTTTTCTCCGGCTTCTTAATGGCCATGATTCTTGGAATTCCTTTTGGATTATTGTTAGCCATTAATCGCACTGCCTACGGAATCATGTTTCCAACCTTTGAGGTATTACGTCCTATTCCACCTTTAGCGTGGGTGCCGGCAGCGATTATTTTTTGGCCTACGGCCGAGATGTCGATTGCTTTCGTTACCTTTTTGGGTGCTTTTTATACGATTGTGATTAATGTACTTGGTGGAGCTCAATCTATCGACCAGCGCTTCTTTCAGGCGGCCCGTTCAATGGGTTCATCCCAGTGGGATATTTTTAAGCGTATTGTTTTGCCAGCCACAGTACCTTCTATTGCAGTTGGCGCCTCAGTCGGCATGGGTATTACTTGGGAAGTCGTGGTTGCAGCTGAAATGATTTCTGGTGGTGGCTCAGATGGCGGCGGTAAGGGCGGCGGTCTTGGCTTCTTTATTTGGGACTCTTATTTGGGCGGCTCATACCAACAAATTGTGGTGGGAATGATATCGATCGGTATTGCTGGATATTTATCTAGTTCACTGATCCGCGCCTTAGGCGATCATTTCTCGAAATGGACTCGTAGGTAATTTAGTGCTAACGCGATGACAAATATGAATATGAAAAATAAAGCTACCGGTGAAATTGTGCTTAAGTCTGTAAGTAAATCTTATGGCTATGGTGAGAATCTCAAAGAAGTTATTAAAGACTGCTCACTCACCATTGAGTCTGGAAAATTAACGGTCATGATTGGCCCTTCAGGTTGCGGTAAAAGTACTTTAATTCGTTTGTTAGCTGGCTTTGAAAAGCCGACAAGTGGTGCTCTAACTATAGATGGCAAGCCTATTACAGGACCAGGCAAAGATCGTCTGGTGGTATTTCAAGAATCTGCTTTATTTCCTTGGCAAACCACCGCTGACAATATTATGTTTGGGCCCATTGCGCGCGGGGAAAATACCAAAGAATCACGCGATTTAGCGAGCTTCTTGCTAAATAAAGTAGGACTTGGTCAATTTAAAGCTAAATTTCCCAATCAATTATCGGGTGGCATGCAACGCCGTTGTGAGCTAGCGCGGGCTTTAGTTAATTTACCTGAGGTGATGGTTCTGGATGAACCATTCCGTGGTTTAGATGAAATGAGTAAGGAGTTGATGTGGGAATATTATGCAAATTTGTATGAAGAAAATCGCCATACTAATTTTTTTGTGACCACAGATATTGATGAGGCTATTTTTTTGGCTGACCGCTTAATTATTATGACGAATATTCCTACTCAAGTGGCACATGTCATCGAGGTTGATATTCCCCGACCGCGTCGCTTAAAGAGCTTATTTGAATTAGATCGTGCGAATGAAATAAAAATGGAAGCGTTAAAGATTTTACATACTGAGGCGATGAAATCATTTAAAAGCGGTAGTAAGGCGGCGGCAGATTTTATCGACGCGTATTCAAAACGAGTCGAGCCGATTGCGCCTTAATTTTTTAGTATTTTTTGTTGTTTATGTTAACGAGGAGATTTAGAAATGTCTGATGCACCAGTAAAAAGAAAAAAAATGACCATTCCGATGTTGAATGCGAAGAAAAAAA
>CANKKB010000084.1 GCA_947482555.1 Burkholderiaceae bacterium
ACTGTTTTTATATACAGTAACTCCTAAGTTGTCAGAAACAAAGAAACAGGAAACGGGTCAAGCCCAGTTAAAAGCGAAAAGGATAGCCATGGAAGACAAGAAAAAATCAGCCTCATCTGAGTTTGACGGAATGAGCGGAGACAAACAAAAAGCGCTATCAGCAGCTTTAGCGCAAATTGAAAAACAATTTGGTAAAGGCTCGATCATGCGATTGGGCGATGCTGAAATTAATCGCGATATACAAGTCGTATCTAGCGGTTCTTTAGGGCTCGATGTTGCCTTAGGTGTTGGGGGCTTAGCGCGGGGCCGAGTAATTGAGATATACGGTCCTGAAGCATCGGGCAAAACTACACTCACACTGCATGCCATTGCCGAAATGCAAAAAATTGGTGGCACGTGCGCATTCATTGATGCTGAACACGCCTTAGATGTGCAATATGCAACTCGCTTGGGAGTAGATGTCAATAACCTCTTAATATCCCAGCCAGATACGGGTGAGCAGGCACTTGAAATTGCTGATGCATTAGTACGTTCAGGTTCAATTGATTTAATTGTGATCGACTCCGTAGCCGCGTTAGTACCTCGCGCTGAAATCGAAGGCGATATGGGTGATTCATTGCCTGGTCTACAGGCTCGGTTGATGAGCCAGGCGTTACGTAAATTAACGGGCACTATCAAGCGCACTAACTCAATGGTCATTTTCATCAATCAAATTCGGATGAAGATCGGCGTCATGTTCGGCTCACCAGAAACGACTACAGGTGGTAACGCATTAAAGTTTTATGCCACTATGCGTTTAGATATTCGCCGTATTGGCAGTATCAAGAAGGGTGATGAAGTTGTTGGTAATGAAACCCGTGTGAAGGTCGTAAAAAACAAAGTGTCACCTCCATTCCGTGAGGCGATTTTCGATATCATGTACGGTACTGGCATATCGCGTGAAGGAGAAATTATCGACATGGGTGTTGAAGCCGATATCGTCGAAAAATCAGGCTCTTGGTATAGTTACAACACAGAGCGTATTGGTCAAGGCAAAGATAACGCGCGCGAATTCTTAAAAGAAAATCCAGAAATTGCTAAAGAAATTGAAGCCAAAATTCGTGAGAAATTAGGCGTCAAGTCAGGCACACAAGTGGTTGCCAGTGTGCTGAGTGATGAGGAGTTAGAGTCGGCTGATGCCTGATCCAGGCGATGTTCTAAAAGTCGGTAAGTTCAAAAGCCCGAGTCTCAAAGCTCGGGCTTTGCGCCTTTTATCTTTACGCGAATACAGTCGTAAAGACCTAGGCAGTAAATTAAGCGAATACGCCTCTCAAATAGACGTAGCCGAAGGCGACAACACGCTCACGATCGAAAGCATTCTCGATGATTTTGAGCAACGTGGATGGTTATCCGATACCCGTTTTGCCGAGGCTTTAGTGCGTCGCCGTAGCGAGCGCTATGGAATGCGAAAAATACAGGGCGAATTAAATAGAGCAGGGGTTAGTTCCGAGCATAGCGCCGATCTCCTTGAGCAACTGAAGTTAAGCGAATTTACCCGCGCTAAAGAGCTGTGGGAGAGAAAGTTTGACATTGTCGCCACCGACCCTAAAGAAAGGGCGCGGCAATACCGATTTCTGGTCTCTAAAGGCTTTAATGCCGAGCTGGTGGCTAGAATTATCAGCGGTAAGCCTAATAAGCAGTAAGTAGCTCCTTGGGCATAAATCTAAGCCCCGACACCGCAAAATGCTAGACTTACGCAGTTAAGCTTAGTCAAATCCCGTTTCAGGAGTAGTTATGAAAATTCACGAATACCAAAGCAAAGCAATCTTGCGCCAATTTCATGTTCCAGTACCGAATGGGATGCCTGTTTTTAGTGTTGATGAGGCTCTGCAGGCTGCTGAAAAATTAGGTGGGCCAGTATGGGTTGTAAAAGCACAAATTCATGCTGGTGGTCGCGGTAAAGGTGGCGGGGTGAAATTGGCTAAAAATATGGCAGAAGTAAAAGCCTTTGCTAGTGAAATTTTAGGCATGCAATTGATTACTCACCAAACCAGCTCTAGCGGTCAAAAGGTACGGCGACTTTTAATTGAAGATGGTGCCGATATCAAAAAAGAGTATTACTTTAGTATCTTGACCGATCGAGCAACCCAAAAAAATGTGGTCATGGCATCTAGCGAAGGTGGCATGGATATTGAAGAGGTAGCCGCTAAAACGCCAGAAAAAATTATTAAAGTCTTTATAGATCCTTTAGTAGGATTAACCGATGCGCAATGTGACGAAATTGCAAATGGTATTGGCATACCTGGCGGCTCATTGCCGCAAGCGCGCGAAGTATTTAAAAATTTATATAAAACCTATTGGGATACGGATGCCTCATTGGTGGAAATTAACCCCCTTATTTTAGAAGGCAACGGCAATATCAAAGCCCTTGATGCTAAGTTTGATTTTGATGCTAATGCCTTATTTCGCCATCCCGAGATCGTTGCTTATCGCGATGAAGATGAAGAAGATCCTGCAGAAATTGAAGCTTCAAAATTTGATTTAGCGTATATCTCGCTCGATGGCAATATTGGTTGCCTAGTAAACGGTGCTGGCTTGGCCATGGCAACTATGGATACCATTAAATTATTTGGCGGTGAGCCAGCTAACTTTTTGGATGTGGGTGGCGGTGCCAACGCAGAAAAAGTAACTGAAGCTTTTAAGATCATGCTTAAAAATAAAAGTGTGAAGGCGATCTTGGTTAATATTTTTGGCGGTATTATGAAATGCGACGTCATTGCTGAAGGAGTTGTTACAGCATGCAAGGCAGTTAACCTTTCAGTACCACTAGTAGTGCGCATGAAAGGCACCAATGAAGATTTAGGTAAAAAGATTTTGGCCGACTCAGGTTTGCCCATTATTAGCGCTGACTCAATGGCCGAAGCAGCTACCAAAGTAGTCGCTGCAGTAAAGGTTACTTAGCTCTACAGTGCACCCATAAAAATAATAAATTAAAGCCACTCATTCAGTTACCCCAATATTTAGGAACTAAATTATGTCAATTTTGATCAATAAAAATACCAAAGTGATTACCCAAGGTATTACAGGCAAGACAGGCCAATTTCATACTGAAAAATGTCAGGAATATGCGAATGGTAAAAATTGCTTTGTGGCAGGAGTTAACCCAAAAAAAGCGGGCGAATCGATTTTTAATATTCCTATTTTCGGCACGGTAAAAGAGGCTGCACAACAAACGGGGGCCACCGTTTCAGTTATCTATGTACCGCCACCAGGAGCTGCCGCTGCTATTTGGGAAGCTGTCGAGGCCGATTTAGATTTTGTAATTTGTATTACTGAGGGTATTCCGGTGCGCGATATGCTGGAAGTGCGCAATAAAATGCGCGCTAAGGAAGCACAAGGTGGTAAAAAAACCCTCTTGTTAGGGCCAAATTGCCCAGGAATTATTACACCTGAAGAAATTAAAATTGGCATCATGCCAGGCCATATTCATCGTAAGGGCCGTATTGGTGTAGTTAGCCGTTCAGGCACTTTAACTTATGAGGCAGTTGGACAATTAACCGCGATTGGCTTAGGTCAATCGACCGCAGTGGGTATTGGCGGTGACCCTATTAATGGGTTAAAGCATATCGAGATCATGAAGTTATTTAATGACGATCCCGAGACCGACGCGGTCATTATGATTGGCGAAATTGGTGGTCCCGATGAAGCTGATGCAGCTCGCTGGTGCCAAAAGAATATGAAAAAGCCTATTGTGGGGTTTATCGCTGGTGTTACTGCTCCCGCAGGTAAGCGGATGGGTCACGCCGGAGCATTGATCTCAGGCGGTGCCGATACAGCAGACGCTAAACTCGCGGTTATGGAGGAATGTGGCTTTAAGGTTACGCGTAATCCATCGGAAATGGCGGTTTTATTAAAGGCAATGTTGTAACAAAAAAGTAGTTAGACTCACGTAAAGAAGAATATAAGAACATAACAAAAAACAGGAATTGAGGAGATTTTATGGAATTAATGGCAGCATTTTCAGATGCATCATTTTGGTTAGCATTGGGCTCGATTATTGTGGCCAACATTTTATTGTCAGGCGATAACGCAGTGGTGATTGCTTTGGCCTCACGTAATCTGCAACCAACACAACAAAAAACCGCCATTTTTTGGGGTAGTGCCGCTGCAATTATTCTCCGCGTCGTGTTAACGATTACCGCAGTGCAATTGTTGGGCTTGCCTTACTTAAAAATGATCGGTGCTGTTTTATTGTTATATATAGGCGTGCAATTACTGGCCGATAGCGATGAAGATCCGGAAATGAAGGGTGAAGCCAATATCTGGGGCGCAATTCGCACTATCTTAATCGCCGACTTAGTCATGAGTTTAGATAACGTTATTGCAGTCGCAGCTGCGGCGCAAAAAGGTCCCGAAGAAACACGTCTATTACTGCTCATTATTGGTTTAGGTTTATCAATCCCCTTAATTATTTTTGGTAGCACCATGTTATTAAAAGTAATGGAACGTTTTCCAGTGGTAATTACCTTGGGTGCTGGCTTATTGGGCCTATTGGCAGGCGGTATGTTTGTTGAAGATCCTGCTATTAAAGATACTATTCAAGTGGCGATGGAGGATGCGCACACCACCTTTGAAATGATTGGGGTTGTGTTTGTGGTCTTGCTAGGCACTTGGCTTAAAAGAAAAAATAGACGTAAAAAAGCGCATAAAAAATAAGTTATTGATCGCCTAATATGAAAAGCCGACATAATAAGTCGGCTTTTTCTTACGTGAAAACGCCTTGAGTACTAAAGCACAAAGGTTGATCATTATATTTTCCACTCGAAAAGGATTATTCAGCATGCACAAACGTAATGGTTTTACCTTAATTGAAGTAATGGTAGTGGTGGCCATTATTGGTATCTTGGTTGCTGTGGCCGTACCTCAATATCAAGACTACATTGCTCGTAGTCGTATCGTCGAGGGAATGAATTTATCCTCAAGCGCAAAACTAGCGGTTACTGAAGTCTTTGCTAGCCGTGGCACCATTGCTATGGATGAAGCAACCAAAGGCGCTTTCTCTTTCGTGCCAACGCGCAGTGTTAAGTTGATTGAAATTTTGCCAAGCGGTGCTATTGCTATCGATTTTCAGCAATCAGTATCCGTTGATGGACAAAATACTTTAGTGTTATTTCCCACGAATGATCCCGATGCTACGATGCCAAGCGAGGTTGATTTATCCAAGCCTACCGGCATGAATTGGGCTGGCGGCTGGTCTTGTCGATCTAAAGACTCTACGCTGCCACAACAATTGTTACCTGCTGAATGCCGCTCTTCTAAATAAGGTAGCGAACTAGCTTAGCTTTCAATGCCGTAAAGAGAATGCGAAGTTAATAATGAATTACTTTGTAAACTCATTTACGGTGTTCATATAGTCACCATGATTACCACATACCCGATTAAATGCCACACCCGAGAAAGAGATCGGATTACCAATGTTTTGCCACTCGCTGCTAACTTTGTCACCCGCCTTATTCATTTGGTATTTATTATTTTGGCAATCGGCACGATAAGACCAGAGGATTTCATCGCTTAATAATTTATCTAACTTGTAGGAAATTAAGCGCATCTCTTTATTACCATTTTTTGGATCAATAACAAGTTGTTTATAGAGGATATCGAATACCACGGGCGGTGGTGGTAAAGGCTCAGGCTTGATAGGCGTGGGAACTTTTCCAGGAATTAGCTTAACCTCCGGTAATGGGGGCTTAATTATTGGCGGGTCTTGGTATAAGAAATAGTAGCGTACGGGGTTGCCAAAAATAGTGCGGCCACATAGCCTAACCTTAACCCAATGCATCGCTGTACTACCTTTAATGTCTTTCCATTCTCCTTGGCTGACGCCAAGACCATTTAAGCTTGAGATGGCTGGAGTTTTTGGCGGAGGCGCTGGTTTTTCCCCAGGAATAACTGGCACAAAGGGGATAGAAGGGGCATAGACTTCGGAAATTTGGGCTTTAAAGACATTCAGAGCACAGTCAATTTCAATGAGAGCAGGCTGTAAAATAATGATAGGCACTACTTTTTTGACAAGCTTTTCATCTAACTTTGGATCAGTAATCTTTTCTGCTATGGGACTAAAGCCAGCATCAGCAGTAGGAGCTGACGTCGGCCCCAGCTTTGGTTCTAACTTAGGTTCCGCAATTACTGCAATAATTTCTGGCGGGTTCGCTGGATGAGAAATGCCTACTGGGATCGCATCTAGGTCCACTACCTTGGTATTTGGCGGAATGCCAATTTTGGGCCAAGGCTGACCCTTAGCTTTGGTAACTACTTCTATGCTAATTACACCCTCATCATTCTGCTTAAGGCTGCTGGGGTCGTAAAACCATTCAAGACTTGC
The DNA here is from genome assembly GCA_947482555.1 of Burkholderiaceae bacterium. Classification (GTDB taxonomy): domain Bacteria; phylum Pseudomonadota; class Gammaproteobacteria; order Burkholderiales; family Burkholderiaceae; genus Polynucleobacter. The sequence continues at coordinate 6,362 of CANKKB010000084.1, forward strand.
TGAATCGACCAAATAGGCCCAATCGCTAAAAGTAAAAGGCTTTAAGGGTGATTGGGCATTTTTTTTGTCTGTAGCTGTATAGCCAGGAAAAAAAGGGGCAAGCAAGCTGCCACAACCAGTAGTTAAAAGCAAAACAGCGCATAAAAATAGGGAACGGAAAAAGGCGGTCATATCCCCTATCTTAATTGCTTACTCAAGAAGTAGCCAAAATAACCGACTAGGCGCCCATTAATACTAATTAAATAGCCTTTGTCTTGCTCGTTAGCAGCTTAAGTCTGCCTGTATTATTTCGCTATGACAGGGACGCCAAAAAATTTAATTCACCAAAAATACCTATAGGCAATGATTTTGATGAATATGACAAAATTCTTGCTGCTATTCAAAAAAATACGCATGTACAAATATTGAATACTCGCCCTTACATAGCCAATAACTTTCCAATCGACAAAGCGGGTAATTTTAATTACCGAGATTCTACCCATTTATCTTATAGGGACTCATTATTTTTTGCTGATAAGTATCATTTCGATTAGGCATGTTTAGATAAATTCTATTGAGGTACTATTCGAATATGAATCCACAAATAGCTTTTCTTCTAGATAAAGCGCTTGAATCTCTTCGAAACTCAAATTCAGAGTCAGCGGAATTGTATTTAAAGCAAGCAATCAAGATACAAGCTAGTAACCCGCATGTTCTTCGGCTTCTTGGAGTCATTTATGCGCAACGCAAGCAGTATCCAGAGGCCCTGAAATACATCAAAGATTCTCTCAAATCCCTGCCAAAGAATGCACTGGCCTTAAGTAATCTAGGTAATATTTTTCTTGAGCTAAAAGAGTACCAAAATGCGCTTGATGCCTATGATAAGGCAATAAAAATTGACCCGAAATATGAGGAAGTTTGGTCAAACAAAGCCAATGTTTTATTTGCGCTTAAGCAGTATGACGAGGCCATTGCTTGCTACGATAAAGCCCTTAGCCTAAAGCCTGAATATGCCGAAGGTTGGTCCAATAAAGGCAATTTATTAAAGGAGCTCAAGCAGTATGAAGAGGCATTAATTCACTTCGATAAAGCGCTTAGTCTTAAGCCTGATTATGCTGAGGGTTGGTGTAATAAGGGA
>CANKKB010000085.1 GCA_947482555.1 Burkholderiaceae bacterium
ATGTTTCTTAAAGCGCTTCACCGAGAAATATTGTTGGGCGCATTTAGACATCGCCGGTACAGCCTGGAAAAGTGGGGCTATGAAGGGTTCTACAGGTCGCCCTGTGCCTTTATTATTTAATTATTTAGTGACCTACGGAGTACGTTAAGCGAATTTAGGCATGGCAAGAATTGATTTTCATAGCAATGTGGGCGATAAACTCGATTATGTTTGTCGTCTCACACGCAAAATTTGGAGCGCTACGGTAGAGGGTCAGCCCGTGCGGCCGATCGTGATTGTGGCCAACAAAACTGATCTAAAGCAACTGAATGATCTGCTTTGGACCTTTAGTAAAACCGATTTTTTACCGCATTGTTTTATCGACCACGAGTCGGCTGCAGAAACTCCGATTGTATTAACTGAAGATTGCTCACCTAATAGCCTGAAAGCAATACCACATGCGGATATTTTGATTCACTTAGGCCAGCAGATGCCGAATGACGTCGCTGCCTTGGTTGAGCGCTTCCCCCGGATTGTTGAGGTGGTGACGACCAATGAAGCAGAGCGCTTAGCTGGACGTAATCGCTTTAAAACCTATCGAGACTTGGGTCATGAGCTACATAATTTTGACCAAACTAAAAGCTGAGCGCTGACTGTGCTGATACACCCTAATTTTGATCCTGTCGCGATTCATCTTGGCTCCTTTGGTATTCATTGGTATGGCTTAACTTACTTAATGGCATTTGCCCAGTTTATTTTGCTTGGCCGGATCCGCATTCGTATGACGCAATTTAAAATGCTGGGCTGGACTAATAAAGACCTAGAAGATCTTTTATTTGCTGGGGTGTTGGGTGTTATTCTTGGTGGCCGCTTAGGCTATGTGTGTTTTTATATGCCCGCATTTTATTTATCCCACCCACTCAATATTTTTAAAGTGTGGGAAGGTGGAATGTCATTTCATGGGGGCTTACTGGGCGTATTTGTGGCCTTGTACTGGTTTGCCCACAAACGCAAAACCACTTTTTTGATGGTTAGTGATTTGGTTGCTCCCCTAGTACCCTTTGGCCTCGCTTTTGGTCGCCTAGGTAATTTTATTAACGGTGAACTTTGGGGTCGCCCAACTACTGTCCCTTGGGCGATGGTCTTCCCCTATGTCGATAATTTGCCACGTCATCCTTCGCAACTTTATCAATTGGGTGGGGAGGGAATTTTATTAGGCATTCTGCTTTGGTTCTATGCAAGGCAGCCTCGTAGGCTTGGGCAGGTATCTGGTTTCTTTCTAGTAGGCTATGGCATCTTTCGCTTCCTCGCTGAATTTGCGCGCGAACCCGATGCTTTTTTAGGTTTGCTAGGCCTTGGGCTTTCGATGGGTCAGTGGCTTTCTCTGCCAATGACTGCCTTCGGGTTATATTTGCTGCTAAGACAAAAAAATATTAATCCTTGAAGGAAGTGTCATGCTCGAGAAACTAACTAAGTCACGGTATTTGGCGCGCGCTATTGGTGCGGTCAACCGACTTATTTCCGAACGTGGCGAATCTAATGCGGTCAGCATGGCTGATGAGCTTATTCATAATTACCGTAAATTAGATAAAGATCAACATATTAAATTTTTCACTGCCTTGGCAGAAAAATTTAGCCCTGACGCTGAAAAAGTATTAAAAGCGGCACAAAGTTTTGCTGCAGATCCCAATACCCGCAATTATGTGCGTTTGCAGCGCATTACCGAATCGCCGCGTCAAGAATTACTACGCCGCCTTAATCGGGCCCGTTCAGGAACTGCAGCAGTAGTAGAAATGCGCCGTGATTTATTACAGCTACTCGATAAGAAACCGGAATTAGCGACAGTTGATTTCGATATGCGGCATCTGCTTTCCTCTTGGTTTAATCCAGGATTTTTAAAGATGCACCGAGTCGACTGGAAGTCCCCGGCCGAAGTACTAGAAAAAATTATTAAACATGAGGCGGTGCATGCGATTGATGGCTGGGATGATTTGCGGCGACGCTTGCAGCCTGATCGTCGCTGTTTTGCTTTCTTTCATCCCCAATTGCCTGATGAGCCCTTAATCTTTGTTGAAGTAGGTTTGCTTCCAGATATCCCCACGGCCATCGCACCGTTAGTTGATAAGAAGGCTGAGGCAGTTAGTCATCCAAAAGAATACAAAGTTGCCGCTTTTTACTCTATTAGCAATTGCGAGCCAGGTTTGCGTGGTGTCTCGATGGGCAATTTTTTAATTAAACGGGTTGCCGAACAATTACATGCCGAATTCCCCTCGTTAAAAACCTTTATTACCTTATCGCCTATTCCTGGCCTCGTAGATTGGATTGCAGGGGGCGCAAATTTAGCCGATCAAATGCCGATGGAGCAGATTAAGCCAGCACTTCGAGCGGCCCGTGATGAGGCTTTAGCGACCCTAAAGCTAGCTGACCATTCTTGGCCGGAGCGCTTAAGCGGCGGTTGGCATCCCGACATTGCATCGGCAAAGGAAAAAAGCGCATTGCTCTGCTTAACTGCGCTCTATTTGGCCCACGCCTCAACGGGGCGGAATGGTAATCCAGTAGCCAAATTTCACTTAGGAAACGGTGCCAAGTTGCACCAAATTAATTGGGCGGGTGATTTATCGCGTAAGGGTTTACGCCAATCCGCCGGCATTATGGTCAATTATCTTTATGATTTAGGTAGTGTAGAAGAGAACCACGAACGATTTGTTAATGGTGAGGTCATGTATTCGCGTTTGATCAGTCGCTTAATGGCCTCTTAGCTTAAAATAATAATGACATCAATCAAGGAGACAGCAGCATGATGATTCAATCTAAGGCTTTATACCTACTAGCGCAAAAATTGCGCTGCGCTTTTATCTTAACTTTAATGGCATTTGCCGGCACTGTTTCGGCACAAGCTTGGCCGACTAAACCAATTACCTTATTAAATCCCTTTCCTGCTGGCGGCGGCACGGATACGTTTGCACGCCCATTAGCTGCGCAGTTAAGTGAGCAATTAGGGGTACAGGTCCTGATTGACAATCGGGGTGGTGCAGGCGGTACTGTTGGTGCCTCGGTTGCGGCAAAGGCAGCCCCCGATGGATACAGTTGGTTTATTGGCGCCTCTCACCACACTATTGCGCCTTCCATGTATAAGAATCTCGATTACGATATTGAGAAGAGCTTTATCCCGATTGCGCTCATTGCTAGCCCACCTCAAGTCTTAGTAGTTAACCCACAAAAAGTAAGTGCACGTGATTTAAAACAATTTGTTGAGTTGATGAAAAAGAATCCTGGCAAATATAATTTTGCTAGTGCAGGTAGTGGCACGGTGCATCATTTGGCAGGTGAATTATTTAAAATTCAAACAGGCACTTTTATTACCCATATTCCCTATCGTGGTGCTGGCCCCGCTATGAATGATCTTTTAGCAGGGCAAGTTGACCTTGAGTTTGATGGTTTGGGTACCTCCGCCCAACAAATTAATGGCGGTAAGTTAGTCGCTATCGCGGTTGCTTCACCCAAGCGCTCGGCTGCAATTCCAAATGTGCCAACTTTCATGGAGGCTGGCCTACCTAATTACGAGGTATCGACTTGGTATGCGATGTTTGCCCCCAAGGGAACCCCTAAGCCCATTGTCGACAAAATGATCGCAGAAGTTGAGAAGGCACTAAACACACCCAAGTTAAAAGCGATTTGGGCTTCTAATGGCTCGGATACTCCAAGCTTATATGGCGAAGCATTTGGTAAGTTAGTGAGTTCCGATGTGAAGCGTTGGGCTGCAGTGGTTAAAAAATCGGGTGCTACTCTCGATTAATAGCTGTTAAGTAGATCATTTTGAGGTTTGTATGAATTTGTATTCACTGTTGGAAAAAGGTTTTCCAAAAGATCGTAAAACTTGCGCAATTGAAACTCAAGATGGTCTGTATTACTCCTGGAGCGATTTAGAACGCGCTTCTGCGATGCTTGCCAATCTATTAAAAAGTCTTGGCTTGCCTAAAGGGGCGCGGGTTGCAGTGCAAGTAGAAAAGTCGCCCGAAGCCCTATTTTTATATTTAGCTACTATTCGGGCAGGCTATGTTTACCTACCCTTAAATACCGCTTATCAAGCTGCTGAAATTCAATATTTCATTGAAAATGCAAAGCCTGCAGTCATGGTCTGTAGCAGCAAAAATTTTGCTTGGGTTTCTAAGGTGGCATTTAAGGCGGGCACTAAACAGGTATTTACCTTGGACGATAACCGCACGGGTAGTTTGCTACAGCGGGCTATTGGCCAAAGCGATCAATTCAAAACAGTAAATTCGGCTGATGATGATTTAGCAGCCATTCTTTATACCTCCGGAACTACGGGACGCAGCAAGGGTGCGATGCTAACGCACCGTAATTTAGGTAGCAATTGTTTAGTACTCAAAGAGTTCTGGCAATGGCAAAAAGATGACGTCTTGTTGCATGCCTTACCTATTTTTCATGTGCATGGTTTATTTGTAGCCGCTCATGGAGCTTTAGTTAACGGCAGCAAAATGATTTGGTTACCGCGGCTGGATACCGCGCAGCTGATTCAATTTTTACCCCGTGCTACTGTGATGATGGGCGTACCCACTTTTTATGTGCGCTTAACTGCAGATAAGGCCTTTACAAAAGCAGTGTGTCGCAACATGCGTTTATTTATTTCTGGGTCAGCGCCACTACTGACTGAAACGTTCAATGATTTTAAAAAAATAACGGGTCATACCATTCTTGAGCGGTATGGCATGAGTGAAACCATTATGTTGACTTCCAATCCCTATGAAGGCCCGCGGGTTGGCGGCGCCGTTGGGGTGCCGCTACCCGGAGTGAGTGTTAGGGTGGTAAGTGATAGCGGGCAGATTTGCAAGGTCGATGAAATCGGCGGCGTTCAAGTGAAGGGCCCCAATATTTTTAAAGGCTACTGGCACATGCCTGAAAAAACTGCTGAAGAATTCACTGCCGATGGCTGGTTTAAAACAGGCGATGTGGGGCGCTGGGGTGGTACCAATATTAGTGGCAAGGTACCTGCGAATTATTTATCGATCGTTGGCCGTAGTAAAGATTTGATAATTTCTGGAGGCTATAACGTTTATCCTAAAGAAATTGAAAGCTTTATTGACGAGATGGATGGCGTAGCTGAAAGTGCTGTGATTGGAATTCCACATCCTGACTTTGGCGAGGCTGTATTGGCGATAGTAGTTCCAAAAGCAGGCGCGAAATTAAATGCGCAACAGATGATTGATACGCTTAAAGGACAAATTGCGAATTTCAAGGTGCCTAAGCGCATTGAAATACTGAGCGATTTACCCCGTAATGCTATGGGTAAAGTACAAAAGAATGTTTTGCGTGAGCAGTTTTCAGCCTAGCATTACCTATCAATTGCGTTATTGGCTTGGCAAGAATTGATTGGTAAAGGTTTGAGGAAAATTGATGGGTTTATCTTGTTTTGGTTGCAGATAATCAAACACTTTTTTACCGCCCTCAATCGACATTTTTCCATCGGGACTCCAAATTTGCTTGACGACAGCATAGGCGCGGTCATTTACCTCGGGAGATAAATTGGGGAACTCTTTTGCCATGATTGCCTTACCTTTGGCTTCATTCAAAAGAATTTTTTGTGCTTCGGCAAAAATTGCAACCATCTTCTTGGTCAGCTCTGGTTTATCAGCAATGGTTGCAGGGCTAGCGATCAAATTCATATAATTTAAGTCACGAAATTCTTCAACTTCCCCATTCATTAGGTTGACATAAATTTTGCCTAATTTTTCCTTTTCCACTTGAACGCCGGCAGGCTCAAAAGGGACGGCGGCATCGATCAGATTATTTTTAAATGCCCCCACATAAGTGTTCGCATCGGGACCCAAGTAGACGAGCTCGATATCGCCAGGTATTTGTAGGCCATATTTCATTGCTAGTGAACCTAATATTTTTTCCCCAGATCCACCGGCAGATGGAACTCCAATGCGCTTACCTTTGAGCGCAAGAATACGATCTTTGATTGGTTTTTTCCCATCGGAATCAAAAAGCTTATTACTAACAATAATATTGTTAATTGGGCGGCTAGTTACGTTAAATATGGAGACTAATCGACGGCCTTGACCAGCCGCCGTCAGAATGTGTTCGTAACTAACAATTCCAAAATCAGCTTGTCGCGTAAAGACTGCTTGAAATACTAACGGACCACCTTGGGCAGTAGTAATTTCAGGCGTAAGACCATATTTTTGAAATAGATTTTCGCGTACGGCTACATAGAGAGGACCAGCATAGTAACCATGCCCAATATTAGCAAAGCGGACTACTTCTGATTGGGCTTGAATTTGAAATGAAATGCTACATATGGCTAGAAAAAGATAAATACTTTTTAGTAATTTCATGGTTGTCTCCAGTTTTTTTCTTGTAATAAATTAACGACTAATCAATTTCCATTTCTGTGAACGAGCTTGAATTAAGGCAAAAATCTGATTTAAGGCTACCCCAATTAAAGAAATGACAATAAGCGATGCAAATACGCCAGCAGTATCAAATTCGCTGCCAGATCTTTGTACTAGGTATCCCAGCCCACGATTGGAGGCGATCATTTCGCCAATGATAGTGCCGATTAGTGCATAGGGAATGGCGCTTTGAATGCCCACATAGATCCAAGGGGTTGCGTCGGGCAAAATAACTTTTGTCAAAATTTGAAATTTTGATGCGCCCATTAGCTTTACAGTGTCAACTAAATCAGGATCAACTTGTTTTACGCCTGCATAGGTGCTCACAAAAACTAAAAAAACGACAAGTACAGCTGCTAAGGCAATTTTGGACTCGATACCCAAACCAAACCAAAGTATAAAGAGTGGCGCAAGCGCGACTTTAGGGGATGCATTTAAAGCCCAAATAAAGGGATTTAATAGGCGGCTAAAAAAGGGTGAAAGCGCTAGGCATATTCCAGCAATCACTCCAGCAATCGTGCCGATAAAAAACCCAATGATCGTTGAATATAGGGTTGCCCATATATGTATCCAAATAGATTTAGCGTCAATCCAGCCATATAGACGCTTAAATATACTAGATGGTTCGCTAATTAAAAATGAATCAACTATCGTCCCGGAGCCAAGCTCCCATAGCGATAGCACAAATAAACCCACAATGATTTGTAAAATAAACATTAAATAAGGATTTAGATCCGCGTAGCCAGACAACTTTTTCAATTTTTTAGTTATTTTTTTATTTGGCATAGGCGAGCCTATCTGCGGCATATTGTTGCTGTAAATAATTCCAAATAGTGTTGTGAATATTTTGAAATTCTTTAGTAAAGCGAACTTGAAGTACATCACGAGGACGTGCTAAATCTACTTCCTTTTGAAATGCTACGGATGCAGGTCGTGGACTAAAAACAATTACCCGATCAGCCAAAGATACGGCTTCAATTAGATCATGAGTCACC
>CANKKB010000086.1 GCA_947482555.1 Burkholderiaceae bacterium
AGTAATCGATACCAATTTGAATTCCTTATTTAACGTTACCAAGCAAGTGATTGATGGCATGGTAGAGGCAAATTGGGGGCGGATTATTAATATCTCCTCGGTAAATGGCCAAAAAGGTCAGTTCGGGCAAACCAATTATTCAACCGCAAAAGCGGGTTTACATGGCTTTACCATGGCCTTATCACAAGAAGTAGCTAATAAAGGCGTCACTGTTAATACAGTTTCACCAGGGTATATTGCAACTGATATGGTGAAAGCCATTCGTGAAGACGTACTGGAAAAAATTGTTTCTGCCATACCAGTAAAAAGGCTTGGATTGCCAAATGAAATCGCTTCTATTTGTGCTTGGATTGCTTCAGAAGATGCCGCTTTTGCGACTGGAGCAGACTTTTCTCTCAATGGCGGAATTCACACGGGTTAAGCCGAGCGAGATACACTAGCTCTAATGTTACGGATGGATGCAAGGAAAAAAGCATGGTTGCACGTTTAAAACGGGCTGGCGAAGAACGGCTAATTAAGAAATACCCTAACCGGCGCCTTTACGATACGCAAACTAGTGTGTATGTCACTTTAGCCGACATTAAAGAGCTGGTGATGGCCAATGAGGCTTTTAAAGTAGTGGATGCTAAAACCGATGATGATTTAACCCGCAATATTTTGATGCAAATTATTCTTGAAGAAGAGGCGCTTGGCGAACCTGTTTTTTCAAGTCAAATGCTCTCGCAAATTATTCGTTTTTATGGCCATTCGATGCAAGGTTTGATGGGAAGTTATTTAGAGAAAACCCTCGAATCATTTATGGATATTCATAATAAATTAAATGATCAATCGAAAGTAGTGCCAGGCGTAGGCAGTGAAGCCTGGGCACAAATGATGAATTTGCAAAATCCTTTAATGCAGGGCCTAATGGGAAATTACCTCGATCAGAGTAAAGAGTTATTTATTAATATGCAGGAACAAATGAAGGGCTCGCAAAATTTATTTGGCGGCTTTCCATTTGCGCCTAGCCCTAAACCCGCTGATAAAGAATAGTTGTGTCGAGTAAGGTCGGGTTTGTTTCCTTGGGCTGCCCCAAGGCACTAGTTGATTCTGAATTAATTCTCACCCGTTTAAGTGCCGAGGGCTATGAAACCGCCAAGGATTATGCTGGTGCAGATTTAGTAATAGTGAATACCTGTGGCTTTATCGATTCGGCTGTAGAAGAGAGTTTAAATGCCATTGGTGAAGCCTTGGCAGAAAATGGCAAAGTCATCGTGACCGGCTGCTTAGGCGCGCGTAAAAATGCCGACGGCAGTGACCTAATTCAGAGCATTCATCCAAAAGTGCTGGCGGTTACTGGGCCCCACGCAACTGAAGAAGTAATGCAAGCGATTCACTTGCATTTACCAAAACCCCATGATCCCTTTACTGATTTAGTGCCCGATATTGGTATCAAGCTAACGCCAAAACATTATGCCTATTTAAAAATTTCTGAAGGTTGTAACCATCGTTGCACCTTTTGCATTATTCCAAGCATGCGTGGAGATTTAGTTTCGCGGCCAATTGGTGAAGTCTTAAGTGAAGCAGAGCGTTTATTTGCCTCGGGGGTAAAGGAATTATTAGTGGTGTCTCAAGATACCAGCGCCTATGGTGTTGATGTTCAATATCGTACGGGTTTTTGGGATGGCAAACCAATTAAAACTCGCTTATTTGATTTGGTTGCAGCACTAAATCAAATAGCGCGCAAACATGAAGCGTGGGTAAGACTCCATTACGTTTACCCCTATCCTCATGTGGATAGTATTGTGCCTTTAATGGCTGAGTTTGCTGAGTATGGATACGGCGTATTGCCCTATTTGGATATCCCTTTGCAGCATTCGCACCCTGATGTTTTAAAACGGATGAAGCGACCTGCGAGCGGCGAAAAAAACCTTGAGCGTATTCAAGCTTGGCGTGCTCTTTGCCCCGACCTAATTATTCGCAGTACCTTTATTACTGGGTTTCCTGGAGAAACCCAAACTGAATTTGACCATTTATTAGACTTTATGGACCAAGCGCAAATTGATCGGGCAGGTTGTTTTGCTTATTCTCCGGTAGCTGGTGCCCAAGCAAATGAATTAATCAATCCTGTGCCTGAGGCAGTGCGCGAAGAACGGCGGAGCCAATTTATGTCACGCGCAGAAAGTATTTCGATTACTAAGTTACAAAAGCTGGTGGGCCAGCGCCTGCGTATTTTGGTTGATCGAGTTGATGGTAGCGGGGGCATTGGCAGAACAGCGGGAGATGCTCCAGAAATCGATGGCCTAGTTAAAATCTTGCCCACAAATAAAGCCTCCAAACGCTACCGGGCAGGCGAATTTATCCGCGCTACGGTAGTACAAGCCCAGGGGCATGATTTATTGGTGGAAATATAAATACTGAGAATATTGTTTATAAAGGCGATAATAATAGGGATTATCTGGAATAAATGAGGAGAATTTAAATGAGTCGTGATGTCGTCGTATTAAGTGCGGTGCGCTCTGCAATTGGCAGCTTTGGTGGCGGCTTAAGTAGTTTTGAGCCATCTGAATTGGGCGGTATCGTAATGAAAGAGGCGATTACCCGTTCTGGTGTTGATCCCAAGGATATTAATTATGTAACAGTTGGGAATACGATTCCGACTGATAGCCGTTATGCCTATGTGGCTCGGGTTGCAGCAATTCAAGCGGGCTTACCGATGGAATCGGTAGCCATGGCTATTAATCGTTTATGTAGTTCTGGCTTACAAGCGATTGTGACCACTGCACAAGCAATTATGTTGAACGATTGTGATTACGGCATTGGCGGGGGCGTCGAAGTGATGTCTAGGGGTATGTACGGCTCGCCCGCTATGCGCAGCGGTGCCCGTATGGGTGATAGCAAAATGCTTGATCTGATGGTAGCAGTCTTAACCGATCCATTTGGAGTTGGTCATATGGGGGTTACTGCGGAAAATTTAGTTGAGAAATGGAAGCTAACTCGCGAAGAGCAAGATGCCTTAGCTGTTGAGTCGCATCGCCGTGCCGGCATTGCAATTAAAGAAGGGCGCTTTAAATCACAAATTGTGCCGATCACCATTAAAACTCGTAAGGGTGATCTAGTTTTTGATACCGACGAACATTGCAAGCCCGAGACGACGATGGAAACCTTAGGCAAAATGAAGGCCGCCTTTAAAAAAGAAGGGGGTTCTGTTACTGCAGGCAACGCTTCGGGTATTAACGATGGTGCAGCCTTTTTTGTTTTGGCTGCAGCTGAAACTGCGGCTAAGGCGGGTCACAAGCCGATAGCGCGTTTAGTGTCATATGCCATTGCAGGCGTACCCAATGAAATTATGGGCGAAGGCCCCATTCCTGCAACAAAAATTGCCTTGCAACGAGCTGGCTTGAAATTAGATCAAATTGATGTGATTGAATCAAATGAAGCGTTTGCAGCGCAAGCATTAGCTGTGACTAAAGGCTTAGGTTTGGATCCAGCAAAAACCAACGTGAATGGCGGCGCAATTGCCTTAGGCCACCCCATTGGCTGTTCTGGTGCGGCTATTGCAACTAAAGCCCTTTATGAATTGCAGCGCGTGAATGGTAAATATGCATTAGTTACGATGTGTATCGGTGGCGGTCAGGGAATTGCAACCATTTTTGAGCGCATGTAATTTAGCGCAATAAAGCTAGAGCAGCATCTAAGCCAACCCGGTCAAAAGCCGCGTCAGCTTTTTCTTTTACTAAAGGTTTAGCGCGGTAAGCAATACTCAGACCTGTACCAGCCATCATGAGCAAATCATTGGCTCCATCACCAATCGCAATTGCTTGCTTTTTATTGCAATTCAATGCTTGGCAGGCCTGCTCGAGGTAGCGGGCTTTAGCTGCGCCATCAATAATGCTCCCTAATACCTTGCCCGTAAGATAACCATCTTGAATTTCTAAGGTATTAGCGTGCGCTTGATCAAAACCAAGAGTGCGTTGCAATTTGTCGGTAAAAAAAGTAAAGCCACCTGAAACTAATAGGGTATATAAGCCTAATTGACTTGCTTGGGCGATTAATTCGGTGGCGCCAGCATTAGGCTTTAAACGCTCGCGATACACCGCTTCTAATACGGCTGTTGGCATACCTGCTAACAAAGCCACTCGCTGTTGCAAGCTGTCGCTAAAGTTGGTGATTTCACCCCTCATCGTAGCCTCAGTAATCCTTGCCACCGCAGTTTTTTTTCCGGCAAAGTCGGCAATTTCATCGATGCATTCAATATTAATTAAAGTGGAATCCATATCGATGGCCAAAATCCGAAATTGCGCTGGCTCAAATTGGGGAGGTAAAAAAGCCATATCGACTTGATATTCATTCAGTAATGCACGTAACATTGGGCGTTTTTTTACATCTAAGTCTTGATCTAATTCCCATGAGCGCATGTGTAATGAAGGTGAATTAGTTTCTTTTACATTACTTGAATGGATACCCCATTGCTTCAGCCATTCGATCACAGCGATATTTAATGTAGCGGGTATTACTTGAGTCGAGAGCGCAACTAACCGCGGATTGAGACTCATGCAGCGCTAACGAGAGAAGGGAGTTGAATAGGCCGCATCAATTAAGCCTCACTGAGAGCAGATTCATTTAAGCGTTTTAGCACTTGACGAATTTGTTCTAAGCGTTTTTCCAAAAGATCAAAGTCGTGCGCCTTAGGCGGAGTAATTTTTAAACGGTCTTGGCCATTGAGTTGAATATGTGCGTGAGTTTGGATGAGTTGAATAATGCGTAGAGGATCGATGGGTGGGTTAGGAATAAAATGCATTTGTATAGCTAAGGGACTAGCATCAATTTTTTTAATGCCATAACTAGCCATTTCTAAACGTAAACGATGGGTTTCATAAAATGATTTAGCGGGATCTGGTAAATCGCCAAAACGATCGACTAATTCTTCGCGCAAACCCATCAACTCAGCAAAATCATGGGTTGCTGCAAAACGCTTATAGAGTGAAAGACGCTCATGCACATCGGGGCAATATTCTTCTGGTAATAAGGCTGGTACTCCTAAATTCACATCGGTAGTCACTTGTAAGGGGGCTAATAAGTCAGGCTCTTTGCCACTTTTTAGGGACTTGACCGCGCGGTTGAGCATTTCGGTATAAAGCTGATAGCCAATTTCATGAATTTCACCCGATTGCTTATCACCCAAAACTTCACCAGCGCCACGAATTTCCAAGTCATGCATGGCCAGATAAAAACCAGAGCCCAATTCTTCCATCGCCTGAATTGCATCAAGGCGTAATTGCGCTTGCTTACTCAGGGCATCGGGATCGGGCACCATTAAATAAGCATAGGCCTGATGGTGCGAGCGGCCAACGCGTCCCCGTAGTTGATGCAATTGGGCTAAACCAAATTTATCAGCGCGGTGCATGATGATGGTATTTGCGGTGGGCACATCAATACCTGTTTCAATAATCGTGGTACACAAGAGAATATTGCTGCGTTGTGTAACAAATTCGCGCATCACGGTTTCGAGTTGCCGCTCGTGCATTTGACCATGAGCGACACTAATTCGGGCTTCAGGCAAGAGCGCTTGTAACGCAAGCCGACGATTTTCAATCGTTTCAACTTCGTTATGGAGAAAATAAACTTGACCACCCCGTTTAATTTCCCGCAATACGGCTTCGCGAATCACATCATCACCTTCGCGGCGGACAAACGTTTTAATCGCTAAGCGTTTTTGTGGTGCAGTTGCAATAATAGAAAGTTCCCGCAAACCTTCCATTGCCATACCCAAGGTTCGTGGAATGGGAGTGGCCGTAAGGGTCAGAATATCAACCTCTGCACGTAATGCTTTAAGCGCCTCTTTTTGGCGCACTCCAAAGCGATGCTCTTCATCAACAATGACTAAGCCCAAACGATTAAAGTGCGTATCTTTAGAAAGCAATTTATGAGTGCCAATCACAATGTCGGCTTCGCCAGCGGCAATTGCAGCTAGCGCAGCAGTGATTTCTTTTGCAGTTTTAAAACGCGATAACTCAACCACCTTCACTGGCCAGTCGGCAAAACGATCTTTCCAGGTGGCCGCATGCTGTTCCGCTAATAACGTGGTGGGAGCCAATATAGCAACTTGCTTGCCCCCCATTACGGCAATAAAACTAGCCCTTAAAGCCACTTCAGTTTTACCAAAACCCACATCACCACAAACCAAGCGATCCATTGATTTGCCGTTCGTCATATCGCTAATGACAGCGGCAATGGCAGTCGTTTGGTCAGGCGTTTCTTCAAACCCAAAGGCTTCAGCAAAAGCGGCGTAATCATGGGCAGAGTATTCAAATGCATGTCCTCGCCGGAGCGCACGCGCAGCATAGAGATTCAATAGTTCAGCAGCAGTATCGCGAATTTGTTGGGCTGCTTTGCGCTTTGCTTTTTCCCATTGACCGGAGCCCAGTTGATGCAGGGGTGCTGATTCAGGATCGGATCCCGCATAACGGGTAACTAATTGCAATTGATGGACGGGCACATATAACGTGGCCTGATTGGCGTAAACCAAATGTAAAAACTCTTCAAATATGGGCGGGGCTTTGGGTGGCGCTAAATTTAGCAAGACGAGTCCTTGGTAGCGTCCAATGCCATGCTCAGCGTGTACTACTGGATCAGCAATTTTAAGTTCTGCCAGATCCTTAAATAACATATCAGGATCGCTAATTTGCTGCGCGCCACTTTTACGTCGTTGTCGTGCTGTCGCCGTAAAGAGCTCTGCTTCGGTAATGACAATGAGCTTCGCGCTAGGCCAGCTAAAGCCATTAAATAAAGGCGCCACAACTAAACCAAAGTTAGCCTTACTGCTGATAAAGTCAGCTAAGGTTTCGCTTTGTGCGGGTTTTAATGCAAAGGGCGCATTATTTTTTGCATCAACAACTAAATTGCTTTCCTCGATTAGTTGCCGAATCGATTCACGTCGTCCTGCAGTATCTGCACAGATCACGATCCGATACTGCTGCTGAGCAACGAGGTGACGTAAGCGGGAGAGCGGATCAGCATCACGCCGGTGGACGGCAACTTCTGGAACCGGTAAAAATGCCGACGAGGTTGTTGCCGCTCCCGGGTTAGCAAACGATGCATCCTCAAGTGTTAGTCGGGGGTAAGCTTTGGCTTGCGTAAAAAAAGTATCAACATCTAAAAATAATGCATCCGGATTAAGGATAGGGCGTTCGACATCATGTTTTAAGAAGTTATAACGGCTTTGAGTTTCTTTCCAAAAACTGCGAATACTGCCCTCAATATCGCCAACTGAAGCTAGCCAAACCCCTTCACCGGCAAGCGGCAAGTAATCGAATAGTGTCGCTGGCTCAGCAAAAAATAATGGCA
>CANKKB010000087.1 GCA_947482555.1 Burkholderiaceae bacterium
AACCATTACGAGCTTAACGAGTGCTCTGGTGAATAATGCCAACGTCAGTGCCAATGGCAGTAATTATGTGAGCTCGATTGTGATTGGCAGTGGTACTGCCATTGCAGGTAACTACAACATTACGCAAGCGTATAACGCGAGTGCTGGTAACACCCAAAATACGGCCACAATTAATGCAAAAGGCCTTACGGTTAATGCTAATGCTCAATCCGTTGTTACTGGCTCCGCTATCCCTCCATTAACCTATACCTATACCGGACTCGTTAACTCTGAAACTTCTGCTAATTTTACTGGCGCCTTAGCGACTTTAGCAACCAGTTCCTCGCCAGCAGGTACCTATGCAATTACACAAGGTACTTTACTGGCTACTGGCAACTATACGATTAGTCTTTATAACGGTTCGAACGTAACAATTACCAGCGCTAGTGGTGGCGGAGGCGGAGGCGGTGGAGGTGGAGGCGGAGGCGGAGGCGGAGTAACGCCAGTACCGCCAGTCCCCCCAGTGCCACCGGTTCCCCCAGTGCCACCCGTTCCCCCTATACCACCAGGTCCAGTAATACCTCCTTTTATTTCACCGCCGTTATCCAGTTTTATTGGTTCAGTGCTAAGTAGTGTTTTAGTTGCACCAACTACTTCAGCACAAACAGCTACAGCAAGTACAGCAACTTCTTCGGGTAGCACTACAACAGATGCTGGGACACAGACAGCAAGTACAGCAACTTCTTCGGGTAGCACTACAACAGATGCTGGGACACAGACAGCAGAACTAAGCCCACTAACAAGAGAAGGCATTACAACGTCAAGTTCACCAAGCACTGCCAATGGCAAAAGAGTTGCACAGTTACCACCAATATTCACTAGAGGTGTAGCCCCAATTCAGGCTAGTAGTGACCCAATGCTTGATGCACTTATTGCGGCATTCAAAAATAGGAAAGCATCATCTTCTAACTATGGGGTTAGTGATGCTGATCTAAGTAAAGTCTATGCCCTAGGCTCCAAAGGCATCACTTTATCTTCAGAAGATTCAATTAAGGATGTCAAATTGCTTGACTCTCTATATGTCGATGTTGGAATTAGTACGCCCAATCCAGAAAACGAAGTAACAACAATGCAAAAATTAAATAATCGACGTGTCAGTGATTCTAGTTATGGCTATGAAAAGCGTTTCCTATCTGATCCAGAGTTTAAGTTAGCAAATGGGATAGATGAATCAAACATAGCCACAGCTGAAGCATTAATGGAAAACATAGGTAGTACCGCTTAAGTCAGGCTATAGGGCCATGAAGAAATTATCTTTAACCAAAGGAAGAGAGATGAATAAGCACTCATTTTTTAAAGAAAAAATTGCCAGTCCAATGGGACTTACGTTGATATCAGTGGCTATCTTGCTATTAATCGCATTTATGCAAGCAGCATGGGCTCAGACAAATAAACCAGATTTAGCACTTGAAGCCTTTGAGCATTTAAATGAAAGACGCAAGCAAGTAGGGTTGGCGCCTCTAAAATGGAACGCAGCTCTAGCGTTATCAGCTAAAGCTCATGCAAACTATATTGTTGTGAATAATTCACTAGCATCTGAAGGGCACAATGAAACGCCCAGTAAGCCAGCATTTTATGGTGCAACACCAAAAGAACGTATTAATAAAACTGGATTTATTGGCAATCGCACTGCTGAAAATATCTCAATGGTGAGCTATCCATCTGGAGCGCTTGCGACAGATTCCTTAATTGATGCTCCTTATCACCGCGAAGCTGAGTTTGCTCCATATTTAGAGGCTGGCGCTGCTATGCTACCTAAAGCGGCTAATCCTAGCGCGATTAATCCTATGGAATTTATTTACGTTATTAATTTTGGAAAAATAGATGCAAGATTAGTTGAAAAAAGTGGCAAACCAGAACATCTATTTGTTTATCCGGTGGATGGTCAAAAAAACGTACCCGCTGAGTGGGTTGTAAATGAATCGCCAAACCCTTTGCCCCAAATGGATGGGCAACGCGTGGGTTATCCCATTAGCATATCAGCCAATCCCGAGGATCGTCTCATCGTTACTTCATTTATTCTCAGGGCAGCTGATGCAGATAATGCTCCAATTATTGGGGAGCTTATTACAACAGAGGAAGGAAAACCTATGAATAGTTATGCGTTTTGGATAGCGGTAAAACCACTAATAGAAAATACCAACTATAGCGCCGAAGTAAGTGGAACTCTTAATGGGCGAAGTTTTAAGCGCAAGTGGAGTTTTTCAACAGCCATAGGAATACCATTGGTATTAACACCATCCGCAACGAATTTAAGTGATCAGGCAGACTCAGTGGTGACCGTCAAAATCTCTGGTGGCACGGGTCAAAATTATGAAATTAATCAGATTGGCCAAACCTATCGATCCAAAGGAATCGGGCCAAGCGAGTTAATTTTGTTTACAACCGAACACCCCTTACCAGATACAGTAATTATTCGCAGAAGCGATAAACCTTGTTCGGGATTAGTTAGCGCTTGTCAGCTTACGGTCGCCGGAAAAGATTCCTCTGGAAAGGTGGTAAGCATTACTTTATCTATCAAGTAGCGTAGATATTAAAAATGAGTTTGTTAATCAAAAACTGAAATTATTTCTAAATTATGAATGATATAAAAAGTAATCTAGCCTTAGACCTAATTTTTATTAGACGCTCAGTGCGATCCTATATATCAAAAAGATTGGATCGGGAAATGATTGAATATTTATTGCGAGCTGCAATCTATGCACCTACGGCGATGCATCAAGAACCCTGGCGCTTTGTAATGATTCAAGATCAGGCGTTGCTTAAGAAAAGAGCCTGTCGTACTTTCTTGGATCTATTAATGAAAAATATATCAATACTTAATCTATGAGGTAAATTAATATATATATGGTCTATTGCTAAGACTGAAATGAATGCAGACTTACTATTAAAATTTGGGAGATTTTTATCATGAAACTAGAGTTTATTGGGCCGGCATCGCTGGCAAAAGATGGTGGTATTCAATTTCCAGCTAAACTCGATGGCCATGACCTTCTGTGCCATTTTAGTTACGAAGCACTTGAAGATGTAGATCCCGACTCGCTATTGGGGGATCCATTGGAGCACTTTGCAAAACATCAATTAAAACTCTTATCAATTGCAGAGCAAAAGATTATGGCTGGCCATTCTCATAATAGTCAGATTCACATCTTTAGTAATGATTTGCTGTCAGATTAATTTTGATACAGAAACTAAAGAAATGAAAATGCAGATAAATGGCGAAATTTTTAGTTCAAGCCTTCTGTTTTGCACCTTTTGGGAGCAATAACTCTAATTCTTATTACAGTTTTGTCTAATTGTGGTTATCTTGTATTAACAATTAGACAAAAAGACAAAAAAATTATTTCACGCCCAATAATTCAACATCAAATAGTAGGGTAGCATTGGGTGGAATTACGCCGCCAGCTCCGTTAGCGCCATAGCCCATCTCGGGGGGAATAATTAAAGTGCGTTTACCGCCCACTTTCATGCCTGCAACACCTTCATCCCAACCACGAATAACACGACCTCCGCCGAGGGGAAAGCCGAAAGGTTGACCACGGTCTAAAGAGCTATCAAATTTCTTGCCCTTATTATTCGGCGCGCTAGGGTCATATAGCCAGCCGGTGTAATGTACCGATACATTTGAGCCGGGGGTGGCGTCGGCACCCGTGCCGACAACAACATCAATTTTTTTCAATTCGGTCACTTTAGTTACCTTTGCAGCAGAGGGTTGAGGAGGGGGTGTCGATTGTGCCAGCACAGTCGGCGCTACCATTAGTAAGAAGCTAAATGCAGTACAAACAAATAATAGGGGGTTTTGCAGATTCATTTTCATAGTGCTAGGTCTTTAAAAAAAACATTAAATAATGCGAATTTATTATATTCTGAATGCGCATACCATTGAGGGATGTAAATAAGGTGATTATGTCATGGATGGTAAACCAAACCCAGTAAGGCCGCCTTCGATTTTTGCACGTGGGGGACTCTATGTCTTTGTCCAAGCTTTATTGTTGGCTTTACTTTTCTTCGGCCCTAGTAGTTTGAGCGGTGAAAAATTATGGACGGGACGAATAAGTAATTGGCTAGCTTGGCTAGGCTGGATCTTATTCTTGGGGGGCAGCATTTTTTCTGTGGTGGCTGCATTTCAGTTGGGCAGCAACCTAACTCCACTCCCTGGGCCAAAACCCGGTGCTAAATTTGTGAGGAAGGGTTTGTATCGCTTTGTCAGACATCCGATTTATTTTGGGGTTATTTTACTTTCCTTTGCTTGGTTTTTAATCACGCAAGGCGAGCTTACACTTGCATATGCATGTTTAATTTTTTTATTTTTTGAAATTAAGTCCAGAAAAGAAGAGCAGTGGTTAGTTACCACTTTTCCAGAATATACACATTATCAAAAACAAGTGCGTAAGCTATTGCCGCTGATTTACTGAGAAGTCAAAGCACTTCTATTTTTTGTCGTTGCTAGTGTCGAGCCAATGCTTTACTTCTGGAGAGGCTTCCTCCATTAGCCCCATAAATTCTCGCACCATCAGTAGCAAACCTATAACTAGTAGGCAAAAGACAAAAATAGAAATAATGAGTAGGACAGTGTTACTCATGATTTTCTACTCAATAAAGCCGAGACCTTGAAGTAAATTCCAAAGCCAAAAATGGAGGGTACCCAGAGTGAGGTAAAGATAGCCTGATCTTTATCGCCCACCACAAACCATAAATAAGCAGAAGTTATAAATGAAATAATCACCGCTAAAAGGATAAAAAAATCTGATTTTTTAAACATATATTTCCTTAGTTATTGTTTAATTAACTGATTCATGAAAATAATCGTCTATGCCAAAACCTATGGCTAAAAGTAAACAGCCAGAAATCGACAATTCGCTAATCACGCGCACTCCTGAGGATAGGCGAAAATCAAATAATTCAAATTGATATAGACCTAAAAATACAAATATGAATGTTAATAAGCCAAAGAAAACGAGAAAAAGCCCTGAAGTTAGTAACATCCATTGAATTATTCGTTTGATCGTCATGGGATACAGGATAATTGAGTCTGAATAAATAATACATACTATCTAAGTATTATTGAGTAAGCCCTCATTTTAGACATCAAATCACGGAAATTCCCTTGAGCCCCAATTCAGTGCTGCAAGATTTAGGCGGTAGTAAAAAAAGCGAGCGCTATTTTCTTTTTGCGCTAGCAGGAATTCAGTTTACCCATATTCTGGATTTTATGATCATGATGCCTTTGGGGCCTCAATTTATTAGTGCTTTCCAAATTAATACGCATCAATTTGGCTTGCTTATCTCCTCCTATACCTTTGCGGCTGCCATCGCTGGTATTTTTGCTACGTACTATATTGATCGCTTCGAGCGGCGCAAGTTATTGTTAACCCTCTACATTGCCTTTACCCTAGCCACCTTGGCTTGTGGCCTAGCAACGTCATATGAGACCTTGTTTCTCGCGCGGGCCTTAGCTGGTGTATTTGGTGGCATCTTAGGTTCATTAGTGCAAACCATTGTGGCTGATACGATCCCGTTTGAGCGCCGTGGCAAAGCAATCGGTACCGTGATGGCAGCATTTTCGGTCTCGACCGTAGCGGGTGTTCCCTTAAGTTTATTTTTGGCTAATCACATTTCTTTTTTAGGTTGGCGAGCCCCATTTATTTTTATTGCTCTTTTAGCCAGTGCTATTTTTTGGTTAGGCTACCAATTTATCCCCTCAATAGCAGGTCATTTGGCCCATAAAGCGGATGGGAATCGCTTTCGACAAATTTATCGCTTGGTGATACAACGCGATCACTTGATCGCTTTTGGTTTTATGGCTTTGATTATGTTGACCGGGTTTTCAGTCATTCCTTATATTGCACTCTATTTCACCATGAATGTAGGCGTACCTGATGCATATATTTCCTTGGTATATCTGTTTGGTGGTGTAGCGTCTTTATTGAGCTCACGTTATATTGGATCATTAGCCGATCGCTATGGCAAAGAACGTACTTTTCGCGCCTTGGCAATATTGAGTTTGGCACCGATCATCGTCACCACGAATTTAGTTCCTGTACCCATTTGGTTGGTACTCATCAATTCCACCGCATTTTTTATCTTGGTTTCTGGGCGCATGATTCCAGCAATGGCCATGGTAAGCCAGGTCATTGAGCCCAAAAACAGGGGTACTTTTATGAGCTTAATTGGCTCAGTACAAATGCTAGGCTCAGGTATTGCCTCGGTAATTGCTGGAGCAGTGATTACTATTAGCCCAAGCGGACAAATTGAGCATTACAACAGGGTTGGCTATGGCGCAGTGCTGTGCGGTTTGCTAACCTTTTGGCTTGTAGGTAAAATTAAGCCATATCGGGCGCCAGCAAATCAAACCCCCGGTTAATGATTTTGGTCTATTTTCAGCAAATCAGCTTCTTTATTTATCTAATTAATGATGACAATTACTAACATCGGTGTTTTATGTCTTATTTTCCTCGCTCAGCTATTTACTCCCTTCGCTGTATACGCGATAGAAAAGCAGGGGAACGAGGTAAATGCCCCCCCTTCAGAAAATCATTACACTAAATCGATATCAGGCTTGCGTAACCTACGCTATTGCGAAGTGTTGTATGGCAAGCGCCATTTGGGCACCCTGACGATCAAAGTATTTAATACCCAGGGTCTTAACGAGTGTCCTGAAGCTTTATGGAAAGCTCTCGACGTTAAAGTAATTGAGAAAAAAAATGATGCCTCATTTGTGCGTCTAAATGGCCCGCGTTACTGGACCATGGACGAGATTAAAGCGGCCGGCAAAACAGCGAATGATGTCATCGAGAATTTTGGCGGAATTGAAATGAGTTTACGGGCAACTTTGGATGTTGGTATAAAGCGGCAATTAGCAGGCACACAGTTCTTTGTGCCGAATGTCGTCAATCGAAATACGGCTTTTATTTACAAGAGCGGCACACCAATTTATCAACTAACTTCGCCCCAAGGACAGACTTACATTATGCAATCGTATTCACAAATTGCTGACCCTAACTTGTCAATGAATGATTTGGCGCAATTAGCCGCCCGCCTTAAGCTTCCCGATGGCTGGAAATATACAGTCAAGACGCTTACGCAAGATTTAGTTTTACAGGCACAGGGTAAGGCTTATGTAATTCAGGATAATTTTTATAATTCGTATCAACGTCAATAAGGAACTTTATGAG
>CANKKB010000088.1 GCA_947482555.1 Burkholderiaceae bacterium
TCAACCACGAAAAATTAGCTGCCCAACTGGAGCGCTTAAAATCATCTTAAATCCTTTTTAGAATCGAACTTTATGAGCAATGCCAAGTTAAAACCCGTTAGCAAAGCAGTATTTCCAGTTGCCGGCTTAGGCACGCGGTTTTTGCCTGCCACTAAGGCCAGCCCCAAAGAAATGCTCAATATTGTCGATAAGCCGCTGATTCAATATGCCGTTGAAGAAGCTATTGCTGCTGGTATTACTGAAATGATTTTTGTCACGGGCCGCAGTAAGCGTGCCATTGAAGACCACTTCGATAAGGCTTATGAACTTGAGGCTGAGTTGGAGGCTAAAAATAAAACGGCTTTACTCGAAATTGTGCGTAATGTGAAACCGAGTCATGTCGATTGTGTATATGTGCGTCAACCTGAAGCTTTGGGTTTAGGTCACGCGGTACTTTGCGCCGAAAAATTAGTGCGCGATGAGCCCTTCGCAGTCATCTTGGCAGATGATTTATTGGTTGGCGATCCAGCAGTATTGACGCAAATGCTAGCAGTGCACGATCAATATCAAGGCTCTGTTTTGGCGGTAGAAAAAATCAATCCCGCCCAAAGCAGCTCTTATGGCATTGTGGCTGGCACTCTTACTAGCCCTGGTGTTCATCGCTTAACGGGCATTGTTGAAAAACCATTGCCAAAAGATGCGCCGTCAAATTTAGCCGTGGTAGGTCGTTATGTACTCTCTTCTAATATTTTTAATTACATTCGCAATCTTCAGCCTGGGGCTGGCGGCGAATTACAACTTACCGATGCGATTGCTGCCTTATTAAAAGCAGAACCCGTATATGCCTACGAATATCAAGGCGTTCGTTACGACTGCGGCAGTAAATTAGGCTATCTCAAAGCAACTGTAGATTTTGCTCTCCGCCATCCTGAAGTCAGTAGTGATTTTGCCGCGTTCTTAAAACAACGCTAAGTTTCTCACTGAGCTTCTAGCTTAGTCTCTACTAGTAAAAAATTTAGCGGCGCTTGAGGTAAAAAACAAAGGTATCGTTAACTACCTCGGTAGCGATCAATTGATTGCCAGTTTGTTTGGCAAAAGCTGGGAAATCATGTTTTGCTCCTGCGTCGGTGGCGATAATTTTGAGAATTTCACCGGACTGCATATCGGCTAAGGCCTTTTTGGTACGCAAGATTGGCAATGGGCAATTCATCCCGACGGCATCGACCTCACGATTGGGAAGCGGTAATTCGGTGACGGTGGTCTCATTAAAAGTGACTTGATTCTCGTTCATGCTATTTAACCTGCAGTTTTTTCTGCAGTTTTCTCCCTAATCCATTGTTGTACGCTTGCTAAAGCTGCCGGCAAAGCACTTGGCATTGTACCGCCCGCCATCGCCATTTCCGCTTTACCGCCGCCTTTTCCGCCCACCTGCTGAGCCACAAAATTCACTAAATCCCCTGCTTTTATATGGCTTATTTTATCGGCTGTTACACCTGCGATCAAGCTGACCTTATCCCCTTGTACAGAAGCTAAAACGATCGCGGCAGTTTTCAGCTTGGCTTTTAAAGCGTCTAAGGTTTCACGTAATATCTGCGAATCTGCACCATCAAGGCGGAGCGCTAATACCATTAGGCCATTGACCTCAATTGCCTGCGCCGCAAGTTCATCGCCCTGGCTTGCAGCCAATTTGGAGTTCACTCGCTCAAGCTCGCGCTCGGTTTGACGCAAAGTATCTTGCAGCTGCGTAACTCGAGTTGCTAGCTCTTGCGGATTACTTTTTAATACCTGCGCTACTGCATTTAGTTTATCTTCCAAATCTTGTAAAAAATGTAAGGCGTTAGTTCCAGTGACCGCCTCTACCCTCCGAATACCAGCAGCTACGCCAGACTCTGAGGTTACCTTTAGGCTACCAATATCACCAGTGCGACTGACATGGGTTCCCCCGCATAGTTCTTTTGAGGTGCCAATTTCTAAAACCCGTACTTCGGCGCCATATTTTTCACCAAAAAGCATCATCGCCCCGGTTTTTTGGGCATCTTCGAGTGACATCACTTGTGCTGAGGTTGCGGTGTTAGCAAGAATTTCTCGATTCACGAGGGTTTCAATTTGTCTTAACTGGGTTGGGCTAATCGGCGCATTGTGAGTAAAGTCAAATCGGGTTTTACTAGCATCGACCAAAGAACCTTTTTGCATTACATGATCACCTAAAACTTCACGCAAGGCTTTATGTAGTAAATGGGTGGCGCTGTGATTGCGCATAGTGTCTTGGCGATGCGCAATATCAACCAGCGCTTTTAATGAATCGCCAACGCACAATTGCCCCTCTAATACCTCGCCCTGATGACCAAATACATTAGCTTGAATCTTAAAGGTATCGGCAACCTCAAAACGGGAACGTTCATTACGCAACTCGCCTCGATCGCCAACTTGACCGCCCGACTCAGCATAAAAAGGGGTGTGATCTAGTACCACCACGGCGTTATCACCAGCGGCGACAGACTGCACTGGCACGCCATCAAGATACAGTGCAGTAATGGTGTTGCTATCACGTTGAAGTTGCTCGTACCCATGAAATTCGGTTGGCTTACCAGCGTACGTCAAACCTTGCGTCATTTTAAATTGCCCTGCCGCACGCGCTTGGTTACGTTGCGCCTGCATGGCTAACTCGAAGCTAGCGACATCGACAGTAACGCCTCGCTCTCGGCAAATGTCGGCAGTTAAATCTAAGGGGAAGCCAAAGGTATCGTGCAAGCGAAAAGCAGTTTCGCCATCAATATTGGTAGCATTATTTGCTAAAGCGGCTTCTAAAATTTCCATGCCATTGGCAATCGTTTGAAAAAAGCGCTCTTCTTCTTGCTTGAGAACATCGCTGACTTTATCTTGCGCAAGACGCAACTCAGGGTAAGCATCGCCCATTTCAGCAACTAACGCAGGGACCAGCTGATATAAAAATGGCTGCCGCGCACCCAATTTAAAACCATGGCGAATTGCCCGCCGCGCAATGCGTCGCAACACATACCCGCGACCTGCGTTACCGGGTATCACGCCATCGACAATCACAAAACTACAAGCGCGAATATGGTCGGCAATAACCTTCAGTGAGGGGCTATTGGCATCGCAATTTTGGCCGCCAGCACCATCGACTGCGGCTTTAGCAGCCTGCAGTAAATTAACAAATAAATCAATTTCATAATTGGAATGGACTTTCTGCAATACCGCTGCAATCCGTTCTAGACCCATACCCGTATCAACACTTGGCTTAGGCAGAGGATGCATATTACCCGCTTCATCACGATTAAATTGCATAAAAACATTATTCCAAATTTCAATAAAGCGGTCACCATCTTCGTCGGGACTACCAGGAGGTCCGCCAGGAATGTGGGCGCCGTGATCATAAAAAATTTCTGTACAGGGACCACAAGGGCCGGTATCACCCATCATCCAAAAATTATCAGACGCATAGCGCGCGCCCTTGTTATCGCCAATCCGGATAATGCGCTCTGCAGGTACGCCAATTTGTTGATGCCAAATATCGTAGGCCTCTTGATCTTCTGCATAAACCGTAATTAATAGTTTCTCTTTCGGCAATTTAAATACTACAGTTAATAATTCCCAGGCAAATTGAATTGCATCTTGCTTAAAGTAATCGCCAAAAGAAAAATTGCCGAGCATCTCGAAAAAGGTATGATGCCGAGCGGTGTAGCCAACGTTGTCTAAATCGTTGTGCTTACCCCCCGCCCTAATACACTTTTGCGCCGTGGTTGCCCGACTATAAGGGCGCTGATCAAAGCCCAAGAAAACATCCTTAAATTGATTCATCCCGGCATTGGTAAACAGTAGGGTGGGGTCATCGCCTGGAACCACGGGACTAGATGGCACGATTTGATGGCCTTTGCTGGCAAAGAAATCAAGGTAAGCTTGGCGGATTTGGGTTACTTTCATAGCAATAATTATCGCATTGGCAATAAATTAGGGCAAACCCTAGATTTTTCGACGAGCAAGGGCTATCAGCCTGGCTTACAATCGCTCATCAATATTAAAAAATGGTCAGCCAATAATTAGACCAACTTGGAGCGCACTTTGAAAATACGCAATCAACAAGATTTTGCCGCTGGCTTTATGTATATCGTCGTTGGCTTATTTTTTGCCAGCCTAGCTACCGGTTATCAAATGGGTACTGCCGCTAAAATGGGGCCCGGTTATTTTCCCTTTTGCCTTGGAATGCTTTTAGCTTTAATCGGCTTAGTTGTTTTGCTTAGCGCAATCACTAAAAAAGCAGCTGAAGTCAAATTAAAAAAATGGGATCTGAAAAGCGTTATTTGGATTACTGGCGCAGTAGTACTCTATGGCGTACTGTTAAGCACCATGGGATTTTTTGTGGCGCTTATCACCTTAGTTTTTGTTTCAGCCTCGGCTAGCCATGAATTTAAGTGGAAAGGTACAGTTATTAATGCGCTCGTTCTGCTGGTCTTCACGTATCTCGCTTTCGTAGTTGGGCTCAAGCTACAGTTTCCGCTGTGGCCTTTCTTTCTTAATAATTAATCGCTAAAGCCTAGGACACTGATATGGATCTGCTGAATAATTTAGCGCTGGGTTTTTCAACCGCCCTGACTTTTCAAAATTTGATTTACTGCTTTCTGGGATGTTTATTGGGCACCCTAATCGGTATTCTGCCTGGCCTTGGCCCGATTGCTACTATTGCCATGTTATTGCCAGCAACGTATGCATTGCCACCCATTGCCGCCCTCATTATGTTGGCTGGTATTTATTATGGCGCACAATACGGCGGCTCAACAACAGCTATCTTATTAAATATTCCCGGAGAAACATCTTCGGTAGTCACCGCCATTGATGGCTATCAGATGGCGCGACGAGGGCGAGCTGGGGTAGCGCTCTTTACCGCTGGCATGGGTTCATTTTTTGCCGGGTGTGTTGCTACTTTTATTTTGGCTGCTTTTGCCGCGCCCCTTTCACAACTAGCCTTTAAGTTTGGTCCAGCTGAGTACTTCTCGCTGATGGTATTGGGTTTAATCGGTGCGGTGGTTTTGGCGTCGGGCTCGCTCGTTAAGGCGATTGGCATGATTATTTTGGGTTTGCTCATGGGTCTTGTCGGCACCGACGTGAACTCAGGCGTTTCTCGCTATGCTTTTGATGTGCCAGAACTCAGTGACGGCATTGGCTTTGTCAGTATTGCCATGGGTGTATTCGGCTTTGCTGAAATCATGGTGAACTTAGAGCAAAAAGAAAAGCGGGAAAGCTTTTTAAATAAAGTCACCACTTTAATTCCATCATGGAATGATGTGAAGCGAATGGTGCCTTCAATTTTGCGTGGCACAGCAATTGGCTCAGTCTTAGGAATTTTGCCAGGCGGTGGCGCGGCCTTAGCTGCCTTTGGAGCCTATTCAGTAGAAAAGAAAACCTCAAAACACTCTGCTGAATTTGGGCAAGGCGCTATTGAAGGTGTTGCTGGCCCAGAAAGCGCAAATAATGCTGCGGCTCAAACCTCCTTTATTCCTTTACTGACTTTAGGTATTCCACCGAATGCAGTTATGGCATTAATGGTGGGTGCAATGACCATTCACAATATTCAACCAGGTCCACAAGTGATGACCAGCAACCCTGCTCTATTTTGGGGCTTGATTGCATCGATGTGGATTGGAAACCTGATGTTAATTTTACTCAATTTACCGCTCATTGGTATGTGGGTACAGATATTGAAAATTCCGTATCGCTTTCTTTATCCCGCTATTTTGGTCTTCTGTTGTATCGGCGTTTATACCGTTAACAATACAGTCTTTGACGTGTACATCACCGCAACCTTTGGCGTTATTGGCTACCTCTTTTTTAAACTGGGTTGCGAACCTGCGCCGCTTTTATTAGGCTTTGTATTGGGCCCCATGATGGAAGAAAACTTCCGCCGCGCCTTATTGCTCTCGCGAGGCGATTTTTCGACCTTTATTACCCGTCCGCTTTCGCTAGGGCTCTTGGCGGCGGCAGCTTTAATGGTGGTGATTGTTGCTCTACCTGCGATCAAAAAAGGTCGTGAAAAAGTCTTCGTCGAAGATCAATAAATCCTTCACCGCTCTTTTCCCTCATGAGGAAGCCCGCATCGTCTGCGGGCTTTTTCTTTCTCGTGCAGCGATCTTCTCTACAATTAGCAAATGTCACCAGAAAGCCCTAAAAACCCAGCTCCCAATAAGACTAAAACGGTAGCCGCCGAACCTTCTAATTTTCTCCGCCAAATTATCGAGCACGATTTAGCCCAACCCTTATACCAACAGCGCCTATTTCACAATGATGCTGACGGTAATGCCCTGCCCCCACTGATTACCCGCTTTCCACCAGAGCCTAATGGCTATTTACATATTGGGCATGCTAAAAGTATTTGCCTCAATTTTGGTCTAGCTGCAGAATATCAAGCACGCGCGGGTGGCGCCCGTTGCAATATGCGCTTAGATGACACTAATCCAGTAAAAGAAGATGTTGAATACGTTGATAGCATTTTAGATGCGGTGCGCTGGCTTGGTTTTGATTGGGTTGCAAATGGCCAAACCCATTTGCATTACGCCAGTGATTATTTCGCACAGCTCTATCGATTTGCTGAAATCTTAATCGAACATGGCAAAGCGTATGTCGATAGCCAAACAGCTGATGAAATACATGCCAAACGGGGTAACTTTAATCAAGCGGGGCAAAATAGTCCTTATCGTGAGCGCAGTGTAGAGGAAAATTTGCAACTCTTTCGCGCGATGCGGGCGGGTGAGTTTAGTGACGGACAGCATGTACTCCGTCTAAAAATTGATATGCAACACCCCAATATCGTCATGCGCGATCCCGTGATTTACCGTATTCGTCATGCGCATCATCATCGGACTGGCGACCAGTGGTGCATATATCCTTTGTATGATTTTACCCATTGCATTTCAGATGCCCTCGAATTCGTGTCACATTCTATTTGTACCTTAGAGTTTGAAAATAATCGACCGCTCTACGATTGGATCCTGAACGCCCTAAAAGAAGCCGGTGTCTTTAGCGATCCACTACCGCATCAGCACGAATTTGCGCGCCTCAATTTAACCTATACCCTCACTAGTAAACGTAAATTACTGCAATTAGTCGAAGAAAAATGTGTTGATGGCTGGGATGATCCACGCATGCCAACCATTGTTGGTATTCGTCGCCGCGGCTACACCCCTGAAAGCCTCCGCTTATTTTGTGA
>CANKKB010000089.1 GCA_947482555.1 Burkholderiaceae bacterium
AAAGAAGTAGCGCCAATCCCCTTGATTACAGACCGGCGGCTTTCATTTTGAATTAATTTCTTTTTCATTTTGTCTCCCATTTTTATGCAATACAAAAAAATAAACAACTTCAAACACTTCAAACACTTCAAACACTTCAAATCTATTAATGATCTGGTAAAACTGTTCTACGAGTAAAATCCTCAATATAGTCAAGCAACTTATCTAATGCTTGCCCTGCAGCCTCTTCATGTCCTGCGGCAATTTCATCTGCTAGCGTAGCGTGTAAAACGGCGATACTAGAAATACTCACTTCCTGATTAAAATTTCCGAACCAAAAACGGCGCGACATCCCATGCAAAGTAGTCATAGCTGCTCCCGCATATTCATTTTTAGCGGCTCGAATTGTTAAGTCGTTTAATTCTTTATCAATTTTTATAAATAACGAGTTATTTTTTTCCTTGGCAGATCTCCGAAAATCTTTTGCCAATCTAATAAATTGGGTGCGCTCATCATTTGTCGAGCGTTTAGCGGCCTTTTTACAAATTAATCTTTCTAATTCGCGCCTAGTTTCTAAAACCCGCAACTGCTTCTGAGGATTTAGATCAGAAATAAAAATTCCCCGCTTCGGCAGGATAGTTACCAAATGTTCACGACTTAATCTTTGCAATGCTTCGCGTATTGGTGTTCTTCCAATTCCCAATAAAGCAGATAACTGACTTTCAGAAATCGGGGTGCTAGGGGCAAGAGACATGGTGGCAATCATTTCTTCAAGTCGTCGATAAGCCTGGTCCGAAAGCAACATGTCATCGATTGCCTCTGCTGGTTTCCGTTTGACCAAAGTATCCATTTTGCTTATTGTGCTTTTCTCTTAAGCAAATTGTTGGGGGGCTTCGGTGCGATCAAACATGCCGTAATCACGACAAACCTCAAAATACCTAAGTTCATATTGTGAGGTAGTACTTAATTCAAGTGGTCTTGAGATTTGATTAACCAGACCAATACCGCGCTGCGTATCTACGACGCCACGAAATAGTTGTACATCATCACTTCCGCTAACCCCCGCTTGAAATACGCTCTTAATTGCAGCGAAATCGCCAATCACCATCGCTACCTGCTCACGGTCTTTAGTCGTACCTAAAGAAGGTGTGCCAACTTGCTGCGCGCCTACCCTTAAGCGATAGTCCGCAAGTATGAGGCTGCGCCCACAAACTTGCGCACCATAGTGGTCTGGCTGACACCGCCACTGAGAAAGCGCTAATTCGTCACGCCATTGCGAAAAGGAGAGGTACCAACCACTTTTTTGTAAGTTTTCAAAACGCTCTACCGCAATGAAACCGGGATTTTTTTCAACGATTGGGCGCAAACCAGCAGCCATACTAAAGTAGGTCTCTGCAGATCCCTCTTTGGGCAACACATCGAAAAAAACCGCCTGTAGCATCTATTTATGCCCGCAAAATTTGCTGTTCATCTGAAGATAAAATTGGCCCTTCCAGGGTAACCTTTCCCTCCTGTACTTGCCCATCTTTAAATTTATTAATAATTGGCTTTAACTTAGGATCAATATAGGTTTCATCAAAACCATTAAACAGAGTGCCAAGAAGACTTCTTTTAACATCCGAAGTTCCTAAAAACCAATCTGCCACTGGAAAAGTGAGGTTCATATTTTTATGCATCATGATTCCCAAATTATGATGAGCCGCATGGTGGCGGCGAATAGTATTTACAAATGGCATATTACGTACAAACCAATTTTCTTTAACATGGCAGCAAAAATGAAAAGTTTCATAAAGCAAATAGTGGCCAACCATGGTGATATAGAGAATATACCCAACATTGGGATTAAAAATTTGTGCTGCAATGTAACCAAAAAGTGTGCCACAAACGCCCAAGACAATTAATACTCGCCATGGGAAAAACACAATGCGAAACTCTTGTACGGTATCGATGGTGTAATCATTGTCAGTAAAGTATTGATGATGCTGGCGAGTATGACGGTCATAAATAGCGCGCAATGCAAACTTATCAATTAAACGGTGCATCACAAAAAAATGCATGCCCCACTCTACAAAATTACCTGCAATAGCAACTGGAATTACCGTTAGCCAAGCCCAGCCTGGGTTGACTAATTGAGAAGCGCAATAATAAATTGCTACAAAACCCGCTAAATACATCACCCCAATATGCGCGATGCCGTTATAAAACGGGCTAACAGCACCAATATACGCTGCGCGAAACTTCCGTTGGCGCTCATTCATGAACATAGGTTTTGCCGCTGAGCTCATTGTTTAACCTCCTAAGCTAAAGATAAATAAGAGAACTATTTTAATCCTCAAATATGTTTCTGATATATTACTGGAATATTAATTATATTACGTGAATATAAGTGCGGGGATACCCTAATATTGAGGCGCTGTGAACGCCAATAAGCCAATATTTTGATATCGTTGATAAAGATTTATGTCTGGAGAAAACTAATGTCGGCAACTGCCCATCCAATTAGCCCCTTGAGAGATTTTGTCATTTCAATGACCCATTTAGTCAATGAAACTCAAGATGAGCCTACTTTAGTAAATAAAGGCAGTGCCTTACTTAAACAGCTGATTGCAGATGATTCTTGGCTACCAACCTTCTGCACCATCCATCATCATGAATACTATCAACAGTTTTTATTGCATACAGACCCTTTAGAGCGCTTTTCCGTAGTCAGCTTTGTTTGGGGGCCAGATCACAAGACACCAATACATGATCACTGTGTTTGGGGTCTGATTGGAATGCTTAAGGGATCTGAAATTAGTCAGCGATTTACCCACGATAGTAATGGCAAGTTAGTGCAGGATGGTTCAGAAGCCATCCTTAATGAAGGCGAAGTTGAGGCTGTTAGTCCAGATATTGGCGATATCCATATTGTGCGCAATGCCTCCTCAACCGAAAATGCAATCAGCATCCACGTCTATGGAGCCAATATTGGCGCAGTTAATCGGCATACTTATCATCACGAAACTGGCGAAAAGAAGCGGTTTGTTTCTGGCTATTCATCAGCACAAGTACCCAACTTATGGGATCGTTCAGCAAATCCTAAAATTTAAACGCTACAACTAACTTATCTCGCTAGCTCAATAGCCAGTCAAGCCCGTTCATTAGGGTTGGCCATCGAAGCGTCATAACTATCAATCTTAGTGTCTTTGTATAAAATCTTGGCACTTTTCTCAGTAATGCTGTGATGCAAGGCAACAAATTCGGGGTCCAAATCCTTCATAGGTCTGGGCTCGTGAGTAAATGTTTTGTACGCATCAGTACCGCGAACTAAGGTTGCCGAGTCATCGCCTTCGATTTGCTTAACAAAAGTGGGAATATAGCGAATGGCAAATCCAATACGCCGATCAGCTGAAGGATTCGGCGGGGAGCCATGAATAATCCGGACATGATGTAATGACATTTCACCAGGTTCTAGCTCTAAAGTAACTGCCTCATCCTCGTTTACCGCCATCGCAATTTCTTGGCCACGGGTGAGCAGATTATTTTTCGCGAAAGAGTCTCGATGTGGAAGTTGGTCAAGCATATGGGTGCCAGGAATAATCGCCATAGCCCCATTAGTATGATTACTTGGCGATAAAGCGATCCAGGCTGTAATCACGTCAGGCGAAGATAGGCCCCAATAGGTCGAATCTTGATGCCATGAGACGAATCCAGGGTCATTGGCCTCCTTAATAAAAAAGTTCGTGGTCCAACACAGGATATTTTCGCCATATAAATCCTCTATTGCATCCAGAATTTTGCTATTTCGAACCAACTCGTTAAGCCAAGTAAAGAGTAAATGCGTTTTATGACGTTGGGAACCACTTAAGGGTTTGCCTTGTTCGGCTTCGAAAGCCTCAAGTTTTTGGCGAATTTCTTGGGTCTGCTCGGCACTCAAAACCTTTATCTTACTTAGGTAACCTTGTTCTTTATATTGCGTTACCTGCTGCTCTGAA
Source organism: Burkholderiaceae bacterium (assembly GCA_947482555.1). Taxonomy (GTDB): domain Bacteria; phylum Pseudomonadota; class Gammaproteobacteria; order Burkholderiales; family Burkholderiaceae; genus Polynucleobacter. The sequence goes on from CANKKB010000089.1 coordinate 3,954, forward strand.
AGAGTTTTTAACATGTGTTCCGCCCTAGAATGAAATCTCAGTTGCCAATGCGATTAATATACTACTAATATACTACTTACCGAATAATTATTGTCTTTATGGGGTGCTACGCTTTTCCTTACAGTAGTTCATCAGGCATTTACGACAATATAGGTGTATCTTGGCCGAGCTTACCGGCGCGACTCATTGCGAAACGTTCCACAATTGAGCTTGGCAACACCCCGCCAATAAGCATGCCAGTAATACTGGCAATTAAACCTGCTAACTGCGGCGGCAAAATCCCTAGCGGTGCAAAGATTTCGCAGCTAATCCAAACTGCTAAGCCACAAACCACTGCCAATAATCCGCCTAATGCATTAGCGCGCGACCAATAAACCCCAAATGCCAAAGGCACAAAAGCGGATACCAAAGTAATCTTATAGGCACTTTCAACCATCTTAAAAATGGAAAGTTCAGAATTAATCGCGAATATTGTGACGATGATAGTAAAACAAAGTACGGTAACACGCATGATTTTTAAGAGCTGATGATCTGTTAAGTGGCGATAAAATCCACGCACAATATTTTCAGCAAATGTAACCGATGGTGCTAAAAGCGTAGCACTGGCACAACTTTTAATAGCTGATAGTAAAGCGCCAAAAAACATAATTTGGGCAAACAATGGCGCATGATTCAAGATAAGTTTTGGCAAAATTAACTGGGGATCAGTGTCTAAGTATTTTGTGATTAGATCGGGATCTAAAAGGCTAGCTGAATAGGCCAAGAAGAGTGGAATAAAGGCAAAAATAAAATAGAGTACGCCACCTAAAATAGCTGCTTGCACAGCAATAGTTGAATTTTTGGAAGACGTAATCCGTTGGAAGACGTCCTGCTGGGGAATGGAACCTAACATCATCGTAAATAATGCCGCCATAAAACCAAGAATAGCGGCCAAATTCATATCGGGCCAAAAATTGAGCTTCCCTGCTGCGGCTGCATGCGCAATCACTACGCCAATGCCACCTGTTTCGATTGCCATTTCCCCACCGATATACAGCATGCCAATCACAATCACAATCATCTGAATAAAATCAGTAATCGCCACTGACCACATACCGCCAAACAGGGTATAAATTAAAACACTGCTAGCACCAATTAACATGCCGGTGGTTTGGGTTACCCCGCCCTCAGAAACGACATTAAATACCAAACCAAGTGCTTTGATTTGCGCAGCAACCCAGCCTAAATAGGAAGCCACAATACATAAGGTGATGAGAATCTCTACTGCACGACCATATTTTTCGCGAAAGAAATCGCCAATCGTCAGCATCTTACGGTTATATAAATGCTTGGCAAAAAATAAGCCCACCAATATCAAGCATAAGGAAGAGCCAAAGGGATCGGAAACAATTCCCCCAAGACCGTCCTTCAGAAACGTTGCAGGAATACCCAAAACTGTTTCAGAACCAAACCAAGTAGCAAAAACAGTTGCAGTCACAATTGGCAAAGGCAGGCTATGACCAGCGGCCGCAAAGTCAGCGGTATTCTTTACGCGCAAGGCTGCCCAAAGGCCGATGCCAATGGAAATAATCCAATAAATAATGACAAACCAAAGCAGCATAGTAAGAAGTCTTTTTAGGCCTAGCAAATTCGATAATTTGCAAATTTACATTACTTTGATAATTTTTGTTTACTGATTATCCGAACCCCGCGGCTGGTTCCAAAATTTTTGCATCTCAAGATAGATAAAAGAGGCGGACCAGGTAATTAAAATTAGGCCTGTTAAAGCCTCAACCCCGGTTAAATAACGCACATAACCTTCCCCAACAACATCACCATAGCCAACGGTTGTGAAGGTTAAGAAGGATAGGTAAACACAGTCAAGAAGTGATCCCCCCTCAGAAACACTACCCACTAACTTCCCTAGGCCATCTAATTTCAAAGTAAAAAAGTAGCCTAGTCCAAATAGCCAAATTTCAATGACATGGGCAAGGAAAATAATAATTACCCCAAATAAAACCCGTATTCTCGGCGCAAAGTGATGTATAGAAGCTAATCGTTTTGCTAGATGATAAAGAACTTCATAATGAAATAAGATCGCACTAATAACCAAAAAACTATTTACTACCAGAACTAGTAGAAAAGACATAGATATAAAAGTGTGAGCTTAAATATTGACAAACAAAATAATTTTTGCTTATTTGGGAGACTGCCAAGGCCAGCGGCCATTCATTTCCAAAGCTAAAGACCAGCTCAAGAAACAACGAATGACCACGATAGCGCCTAATACAGCGACACTCATTAAGGTTGGGCTAACCGCCACTGTACGAATAATATCTCCCGCAACCAATATTTCAAGACCTAACAATAAGGCCCGAATGATTTGATTACGAAATAATTTATAAGCATCATCGATGGGCATCTTTGGTAGGTCTTTAATAAACACATATAAGCCCCATAAGACACCCAAGGCTACTACTGCCACGCCCAAGCCATCCATTACATCGCTAACGCCCTGAATAACTTCAATTAGTGTCATTGTTTAGTTCCCGCAAATAGGGCTATTAATTTGGACAAGGCATCAGTATGCCAGTTACCGTGTGTGGCTTAGGCTTGCAAGGGGGAGCTGCTTGCTGCGCAGGTTTTGATATCGCTTGATTAGTCTCAGGCTGGCTCACAGTTGGTATGCTTGCAGGCCCCTTATTCACTGGGCTATCAGTATCCCCTGAACTCGCTTTCATCGGGCTAGCAGTGCTCTTATCCGGGCAAGGCATCAGAGCGCCAGTAATTTGATGTAGCCGCGGTTTGCAAGGTGTATCTGCAGCAAAAACGCCAGCAGAATAAAGCCCTACAAGAAACACTAAAAAAAGGCATGATTTGATCATGTAATTATCTGGACTAATACCAGACCTCCTGATAAAGATACTTGCAGGCATTGTATGCGCTGCCGAAAGAATTGCCAACAATTCTCCTTATTTTGAGGGCTAAAATGGCGCATGAAAAGATTTTTATTAATACTAAAAATTGGCAGCTTATTGCTAATCTTTTCTATGGCAAGCAATTTACAAGCACAAGAAATTGACCCGCGATCTTATAACAATTCCCCTGTCAATATTAATTTTCTTGGCTTAGCTTATAGTCAAGTAA
>CANKKB010000090.1 GCA_947482555.1 Burkholderiaceae bacterium
GCAGCGCAAACTAAAGTAATTAAAAAATTATCGGGCGGAATTCGTACCGACTTAGCGCAATATCGCGAGTTGGCAGCATTTGCACAATTCGCTTCCGACCTTGATGATGCTACGCGTAAACAGCTTGAGCGTGGTCGCCGAGTGACTGAACTATTGAAGCAGCCACAATATATGCCAATGCAAGTTTGGCAAATGGCCGCATCACTCTACGCCGTCAACAATGGCTTCTTCGATGATATTGATGTGAAGCAAGTGCTGCCCTTTGAAAAAGGGTTACATGAGTTTTTAAAGTCAAAATATGCAGCTTTAGTAGCAAGCATTGAAGATACCAAAGACCTCAGCAAAGACGATGAAGCTGCTTTACGTGCAGCGGTTGAAGACTATAAACGCTCGGCTGCATAAATAGATTATGGCAAGTACAAAAGAAATTCGCTCAAAGATTAAAAGCGTACAAAATACGCGCAAGATCACCAAGGCCATGGAAATGGTAGCTGCATCGAAGATGCGGCGTGCGCAAGAGCGAATGCGTGCGGCACGCCCCTATGCTGAAAAAATTCGTGAAATTGTTGCCAACTTAGCCAAAGCCAATCCAGAGTATCGGCCAAGCTATATGGCGGTGCGCGAAGTAAAAACGATCGGCACAATTTTGGTCAGCACTGATAAAGGCTTATGTGGCGGCTTAAATACCAATGTTCTGCGCCTGGTAACAAATCAAGTACGAGAAATGCAAGAAGCAAATACCCCAATTGAATTCACCGCTATAGGCGCCAAGGGCCTGCAATTTTTAAATCGGTCCAAGGCAAAAATTCTTTCCGAAGTCATTCAGTTGGGTGACACGCCGCACATGGATATTTTGATTGGCTCAATCACTGCACAATTGGCCGCTTTTGAAAAAGGCGAAGTTGACGCAGTCTATTTGGCTTATACCCGCTTTATTAATACGATGAAACAAGAGCCCGTATTAGAAAAGCTCTTGCCCTTAGAGCCCAGCGCCCTAGAGCCTCAACAGTCAGCTCTTGCGTGGGATTATATTTATGAGCCAGATGCGGAGTTGGTTCTTAATGGCTTATTAAAGCGCTATGTGGAGGCTTTAATTTTTCAGGCAGTAGCTGAAAACAAAGCTTCTGAGCAATCGGCACGAATGGTTGCAATGAAGTCGGCTTCAGATAATGCAAAAAATGTGATTGGTGAGTTGCAATTGGAATACAACAAAACGCGTCAAGCGGCAATTACCAAAGAGCTGTCAGAAATTGTTGGTGGAGCTGCTGCAGTTTAGGTGGCCCTTATTTAGTAGTGCGAAAGAATTTTAGGAATTAAAAGCGGAGAAATACGATGAGTAACGTAAGCAATGGCAATATCGTGCAGTGCATTGGTCCTGTGGTAGACATTCAATTCCCGCGCGATCAAATGCCCAATATTTATGATGCCTTAACTTTGGTCGATAGCGGCGAAGCGTCATTTGCTGAAAAAGGCCTTACCTTTGAAGTGCAACAACAAATTGGTGATGGCGTTGTCCGCACCATCGCCATGGGCGCTAGTGATGGATTACGTCGGGGCATGGAAGTGAAGTCGACTGGGAAGCCAATTTCAGTTCCCGTTGGCCCTGCTACGCTTGGCCGCATTATGGATGTATTGGGTCGCCCAATTGACGATGCTGGCCCAATTGCAACCGATGTAAGGCGCGCGATTCACCAGCCCGCTCCCAAATTCGAAGATCTCGCGCCTTCAGTAGATTTACTAGAAACCGGTATTAAGGTGATTGACTTAGTTTGTCCCTTTGCCAAAGGCGGTAAGGTTGGCTTGTTCGGCGGTGCGGGCGTAGGTAAAACCGTCAACATGATGGAGCTTATTAATAATATCGCCAAACAACATTCTGGTTTATCGGTATTTGCTGGTGTTGGCGAGCGCACCCGCGAAGGCAATGACTTTTATCATGAAATGAAAGAGTCGAATGTGATCGATAAAGTGGCCATGGTATTTGGTCAAATGAACGAGCCCCCAGGAAATCGATTGCGTGTGGCTTTAACAGGTTTAACCATGGCCGAAGCCTTCCGTGATGAAGGCCGGGATATTTTATTCTTCGTCGACAATATTTATCGTTACACCTTGGCCGGAACCGAAGTCTCTGCTTTGTTAGGGCGGATGCCGTCTGCTGTAGGCTATCAGCCAACTTTAGCTGAGGAGATGGGTAAATTACAAGAGCGTATTACCTCAACGAAAACTGGCTCGGTAACATCTATTCAGGCCGTTTATGTGCCAGCAGATGACTTAACCGATCCCTCGCCAGCGACGACCTTTTTGCATTTAGATTCCACCGTAGTGCTCTCACGGGATATTGCGGCTTTGGGTATTTATCCCGCGGTCGACCCATTAGATTCAACGAGTCGTCAGCTTGATCCCCAGGTCGTTGGCCAAGAGCATTATGACGTTGCTCGCGAAGTACAGATGACCTTGCAACGCTATAAAGAGCTACGCGACATTATTGCTATTTTGGGTATGGATGAATTATCTCCAGAAGATAAGCTAGCTGTTTCACGCGCACGTAAAATCCAACGTTTCTTGTCGCAGCCGTTCCACGTTGCTGAAATTTTTACGGGTTCACCGGGAAAATATGTACCACTAAAGGAAACGATTCGCGGTTTTAAAATGATTGTGAGTGGCGAATTAGATCACCTGCCAGAACAGGCTTTTTACATGGTTGGATCAATCGACGAAGCGATTGAAAAAGCGAAAAAGCTTTAAGGATAAATAATGGCAACAATACGGGTTGATGTTGTGAGTGCTGAGCAGTCTAATTTTAGCGGCGAAGCCAACTTTGTTGCGCTTCCAGGCGAAACCGGCGAGCTGGGAATTTTGCCTGGTCACACGCCACTCATTACTCGTATTCGTCCCGGATCAGTACGCATTGAGAAAGCTGATGGCGAGGAAGAATTTGTCTTTGTTGCTGGCGGCTATTTAGAGGTGCAGCCTGATCATGTAACGGTCTTGGCCGATACTGCAATACGTGGACACGATCTTGATGAAGCAAAAGCGCTCGAAGCAAAAAAACGCGCTGAAGAGGCTATGCAAAACCGGGGCAGTGAATTTGATTTGGCTTTAGCACAATCCGAATTTGTCATGGCAGCTGCTCAATTGGCTGCACTTGCGCGTTTTCGGCGCAAAAAATAATTCGCTGTCAAACTAATCTTGCTGAATGATCGATTCCTGAAGGCCTGCCTTGGCGAGCCAACAGACCGAACTCCGTTGTGGCTGATGCGGCAAGCAGGTCGCTACCTACCTGAGTACAACGCGACGCGCGCACGCGCGGGTAGCTTTTTAGCGCTTGCTAAGAGCCCTAGTTTAGCCACTGAAGTTACCCTGCAACCACTTGAGCGCTATCCCTTAGATGCAGCAATTTTGTTTTCTGATATCTTGACTATTCCTGATGCGATGGGTTTGGGTTTGCAATTTACCGCAGGTGAAGGCCCTAGCTTTACAAAGCCTTTGCGCACAGCTGATGATGTAGCTAAGTTGCGGGTGGCAGATATGAATCAACTGAAGTATGTATTTGATGCAGTTGCTGAAATTCGTCGCGCACTAATGCAAAATGGTCAGCAGCGTATGCCGCTGATTGGGTTTTCAGGGTCGCCGTGGACACTGGCTTGTTACATGATTGACGGCTCAAGTGCTGATGACTTTCGCCATGCTAAGACCATGATGTTTAGTCGGCCTGACTTGCTGGCGCAGATTCTCAAAATCAATGCGCAATCTGTAGCGCAATATTTAACTTTGCAATTAGAGGCCGGCGCTCAAGCATTAATGATTTTTGATACTTGGGGCGGTATGCTGCCCGATAAGTGGTATCAAAGCGTATCTTTAGCAAGCATGCGTGAAGTAATAGCGCAGCTGCCACGAGAGCACCAAGGGCGAAAAGTGCCGATCATCATTTTCACTAAGGGCGGCGGCCTCTGGTTAAACGACATGGCACAAGCTGGCGCGGATGTCATTGGTCTAGACTGGACCATCTCTTTGCGGCGCGCACGTACAGCATTGGCAGCGGCAAATGCCCCAATTGCACTTCAAGGCAATATTGACCCCCTTGCTTTATTTGCCGACCCCCCCCAAATTCAGCAATTAGCGCGTGAAATACTCGATAGCTTGGCATCAGCACCGCCCATGCGCCCTAATCTACACCCCTTAGACGGCCATATTTTTAATTTGGGCCATGGCATTTCACAATTTACCCCTCCAGAGCATGTTTCTGCACTGGTTGAGGCGGTTATAAACCACTCCCAGGCCCTTCGAAAGTAGCACCAAACTGGAGCCAGGTTAGTCCTGCCAATTTGGTGCAATGCGAAAAGTTATGCACAAAGTTATGCACACCCAAACTGGGGCATAAGAAATTCAGTAAGATTCGCTTGAAATTTCAGATTACCCCTACATAATTAACTCTAAAGTATTGTTTTAATTGAATAAATAGTCGTAAATTACTGGTCACACGCTACTTTAAAAATGAACGCCAATGAAAAGACAATGGCAAACTTATTGATATCCACAGACTTATCCACAAGCAACTTAGCTAAGCCAGTCCACTTTAATGACTAAGCCACTTATCGTTCAGGTAGCGGTTGATAAGCCCCTGCGCCAATTTTTTGACTACGTCTGGAGCAGCGAAAAATTAGGCCGAGACCCCGTGATTGGCCAGTTAGTTGAGGTGCCATTTGGGCGCGGAAGTTTGGTAGGAGTCGTGGCCAAAGTAAGCGATCACTCTTCACTAGATCAAGATAAATTAAAGGCTGTCACGCAGCTTGCACCTGTCCCCCCCTTGGACCCAAAATTAATGCAGCTGATGCTATTTGCCAGCACTTACTACATTCAAGGACTTGGCGAAACCCTCATACCAAGCATTCCGCAATATTGGAAGAAACCCAAAAATTGGCCAAAACAGACCCTCGCCACCTTACAAAAAACAGTTAATAGTCATGGCGAAGGTGGCAAACAAATCCCTGTTATCAGTAAAAACGCCGCGGGCAAAGGCGCAATTTTGGCGGCCGCGCTTAATACCGAGCAGGCAGATGCGTTAACAAAATTAAATAATCAAAAAGAAATAAGCGAAAGAGGTGGCGTGCGCGCAACTTTATTGCAGGGCAGAACAGGCAGCGGGAAAACAGCCGTTTTTTTAAATTGGCTGGCGAATATATTGGCAGAAAAAAATGCACAAGTGCTGATCTTGGTTCCCGAAATTAATTTAACCCCGCAATTAGAGCGCAGTGTGCGCGCGCATTTCCCCGGGCATAAACTGGTTGTGCTGCATAGTGCGTTAGCAGAAAAAAAACGCGGTATGGCATGGTATGAAGCACAAATAGGTCAGGCACAAATTATTCTTGGGACGCGCTTAGCTGTTCTTACCCCCATTCCTCATTTAAAGGCAATCGTAGTTGACGAAGAGCACGACACGTCTTACAAGCAGCAAGAGGGGACAAGGTATTCTGCCCGCGATTTAGCAGTTTGGCGTGCCCATAATTTACAAATTCCCATTGTTCTTTCTTCCGCTACGCCCTCTTTAGAAAGTTGGCTAGCTGTTCGGCAGGGACGTTATGATTTAATTAATTTAAACCGGCGGGCACAAGGAGGCGCCATGCCAGAGGTTCAGTTGATTGATTTAAAAGATAAAAATAATCATTCTGTCGGCGCCAAAAAAATTCACCTCTCCAGGCCTCTAGCCAATGCAATTGACGCTAACTTACAGCAACATCAGCAAAGTTTGGTGCTGATTAATCGCCGCGGATATGCCCCAGTGTTAACTTGCTTATCTTGTGGCTGGCTTTCAAAATGCTCCCAATGCAGCGCATACTTGGTGTTGCATAAGCCAGGCGCAATTACTACTAAGCCTGTTTTGAGTTGTCATCACTGCGGTTTGGTAAAGCCAGTACCCCGAAGTTGCCCTGATTGTGGTGATGTTGATTTGAGGCCCATTGGACAAGGCACGCAAAAAATTGAAGATACGCTCGGCCTAGCCTGGCCAAGTGCACGCATTTTGCGCATTGATGCGGACAGCAGCCGCAGAGGGCGAGGCGCTGAGGAAATGATGCAGGTGGTACATGCCGGTGAGGTCGATATCATCATCGGCACCCAAATGATTGCAAAAGGACATGACTACCAAAATATTAGCGTGGTTGGCGTATTGGATGCCGACGCGCGGTTATATTCGCACGATTTTCGTGCCCCAGAACGCCTTTTTGCGCAATTGGTTCAGGTTGCTGGACGCGCCGGCCGAACTGACAACGCAGAAAAAAAGAGTCGAATTTATATTGAAACACGGCACCCAGAGGTCGCGGTTTTTCAATATTTACTCCAGCATGATGTCGATGGTTTTTTAGCGCAGTTAGCAGCCGAACGCGAAGAAGCACAATTGCCACCGTTCACTTTTCAAGCGCTGATTCACGCAGAGGGAAAAATGCTAAACAAAGTATTGGCATTTTTAATCCAGCTTAAAGAAGAAGCAATGAGTCATTTTGGGCTTGAGCAGCAGGTCAAAATTTACGATCCCGTCGCGAAGTTAATGGTGCGCATCGCCGGCTCAGAGCGCGCTCAATTAGTAATTGAGTCAACCCATCGAAATCAATTACAACTTGTATTAGATCAAATTGATAGCCTCTTACGCGAACAGTCGCAGGGCAGAATTAGCAAGAAAGACAAAATACGTTGGTCGATTGAGCGCGATCCAGCACTTATTTAAATCAAAGCAAAGACCAAAGCCAAGGCTTACCTCGTAGACCTTGGTTTAGACAAAACTGAAATTAGGTTTTAGCTGAGCCCGTACGATGTGTACGGTTATAAAGGCAGCTGGCACAAATCCAGCGCTGTTTCCGGTTGCTCGTAGGTATCCACGTGCCACCTTCTAAGCGCTTCTCACGACTACAAGATGAGCAAAATTTAAGGCTTTGTGAAGTGTCTTGGGCTGGGGCGGTGGTTGAGGTGGTCATAAGCATTCCGAGGGGTACTAATCTACAGAAATGCTA